>CAYZRD010000023.1:0-8552 GCA_964480015.1 uncultured Candidatus Saccharibacteria bacterium | reverse complement strand
TTTTTTAAGCGCCAGAACCACGTCGTTGTATCTTCCTTCCAGATTGGAAAGGGTGGCGCGCCGTTCATCCCAATCTTCCACTCGATCGGCACCGACATTTATGTCCGCCTCGTTCGTTTCCACTCCCTGCGGCGTCGCTATCCAATCTTCTTTAACCGCCGGATTGTGTATGCCGAGGGACTTAAGCTCGGCGGTTAAATCCGCTAGTTCGCTCTCTAATCTTTCTTTATATTTTATCGTATCCATAAAACTTATTATACACAAATTCGAGTCACTAAATCCGAAACAAAACTTAAATTCCAACCGTCAAAACACCACCGAATATCTGTAGTTTGGAATTTGTTTACAATTTCTTGCTTCAAATCCCGTATCTTCATCGCACCATGCCCGCGAGGGCGACAAGAGCGTCGCGGTTGGTGGTTATAAGCACCGTGTTGCGGTTTAGGAATGTATAAGCCAGCCTTTCTTTTTGCGTTTCGTCGAGGAGTATTCTGGCATCATAGTTGCCGACAACCATGTCTGTAAAGTACGGCTCGCGTATCTGCGTCGCGGTTCTCGCTTGCGGGTCGAAAGTGCCGGAAACCGGCGCTCCGAAAAGCGGCGATAAATCCGAACTCATGTTCACTTCCCACTCAAGCATACCGCCAAGAGCGGCATCGAAAGAAGTGAATTTCATCACTATAAACGGCTCACGATTGCGATAAAGGCCGAAACTCATGTCAGTGACCGCTCGTATGAAGGTTCCCGGTGCGCTAGGGTCGAGAACCGCAAGTACCTCTGCGGCTCCGGCGGGCACCGTTTCCCCTGATATGTTTATCTCCGGATAAATTTCCGCGACCACGGTCTGACTTTTTGGCTGTACGCTTAAAATGTCCCTCATCAAACTTTGCGCGTCGCGGCCGATCGGGACGGCAATTTGTTCTTCGGCGCTTATAAGAGAAGGAGCTTCATCTTTGCCGGCGACCATAGTGTTCTCTTCGCCGCCGCCGAAGAACCACAGGGTACCGCTAACGCCGAGAAGAACCGCAAGCAGAATGACCGCGCCAACGCGCCAAATGGAGAACGGCGCTTCCGCCGGCACCGCTCTTTGGGGAATTCGGGAACGGTACGGAGGCGGCGTCCTATTGTCCTCGACAATACTAGGAGCGGGCGGTTCGGGAACAGGAGCCGGAGCCGGTTCCGGTTCAGCTTGCGGCTCCGGCTCCTTTGGCGGTTCCTCGACGCTAGGAGGAACTTCGGGAACGGCGGGAGCGACCGCCTCTGTCGGCGAAGCTTCTTCAGTCGGTTCTTCGGGCTCCACTGCCGCCGGCGGTGTCACTGTTGCTGCTGTCTCTTCCTCATCTTCCAGATACGTCCAAGACGGCGGCGCCACCTCGGATGATTTTTTGATTGTGAGAGTGCCGGAATTTGTTCGCGCCGGACGCTCCTTGGTAGCTTCACTCAATCTCTTGGCTAAATATTGGTAATCGTCTTTCGGCGCCAGCGCGCTTTGTTTGAAAGCTTTGGCTACTATTTCCTCCCGGGTTCTTGCGGGACGAACGGTGGCGACCGGCTCTTCTCCCCTTGACGCGAATTCCGATATGGCTTCGCGCTTTCCCGAGAACCACTCTTTAAACGCGGCGGCCATTGCCGGAAGCAATTTGAAGCGCTTTCTTTTTCGGTCGGTAATGATGCTGCCCTCGGCCTTGTAGTCGTCGGCGTCCATCACGTCGAACACGCGGCCTTCCTGGCTAAGTATAGATTTCGGTTTGACTTCGGCAATGGCCGATATTTCCTTGGCCAGCTTTTCATTTACCGCCGCCGGCCGGATTTTCGGAACTGTTCCGACTGCCGGCGGTTTTTGGTCCGCTTGCGCTCGATTCTCTACGGTGTTTATGACCCGAGGCGCCATTTTTTCCGCCGCCGGCGCGGCTGCCGGTCTTTTAGGTATGGGCATCGCCGGCGGCCGCGGCGCGGGATTAACCGGAGACCGGCTTTCGGCTTTCGGCTTTTGTCCGCCCTTGGTTTGAATTTTCGCGACGTCGTCGCGGAAAGTGCGGATGCGGGTAAGTTGTGACGGAACCATTCCCATGATTGCTACTAGTATCTCATGTTTGGTTTATAGTTTTTAGTTTCTAGTCACATGGAAAAGCGCGCCGCGCCCTTTCTGCGCCACGTACTTTTCGATTCTGTAAACTATCGACTATAGATTAACGACTAATTCGGTTTCTTCAGTCCCTTCTTCTCTCCCCAATCAGGGTCGGCTTTTTTGATAGAGAGTCCGATCTTGCCGTTCTCAACTTTGCTGACAACGACCGGCACTATATCTCCCAACTTAAGCGTTCCATCAACTTTCTCAAGACGCCACGGTACGATTTCGGAAATGTGGATGAGACCTTCGTTTTGTTCGTCTATCTTGGCAAAAGCGCCGAAGTCGGCAAGACGAGAAATGGTGACGGTAAGCCGCTCGCCGACTTCATAAATTCTGGTCAGCGCCTCTATCCGCTTTTGCGCTTCCTCGGCGGTGCCGTTCTTGCCGGTGATGTACACGGTACCGTCGTCTTCAATGGAAATCTCTTCAACGCCGGTTTCGTCCTTGATGCCGTTTATGGTCTTGCCGGCGCTGCCGATCACTAGTCCGATCTGCGACGGATCGATTTTCATGGTGATTATCTTCGGAGCCCGCGGCGAAATATTCGCTCTTGGGGCGGCGATAGCCTTCTCCATGACTTTCAGAATTTCCAATCTTGCCTGTTTTGCTTTTTCCAAAGCCTCGCCAAGGACTTTGACCGGTACGCCGTCCACTTTCACGTCCATCTGAATCGCGGTCACTCCTTCCACGGTTCCGGCGACTTTGAAATCCATGTCGCCGTGTTCGTCTTCCGGTCCTTGAATGTCGGTGAGAAGCACATACTCATCGCCTCTCATCATCAATCCCGAAGCGATACCGGCGACCGGCCTCACTATCGGCACTCCCCCGTCCATCATCGCGAGGGTCGAAGCGCAGACCGAACCCATGGAGCTAGAGCCGTTTGACGACATGGTTTCCGAAACCACACGAATGGTGTAAGGGAATTTTTCTTTCGGCGGAATAACCGGCAAAAGCGCTTTCTCGGCCAATGCGCCGTGTCCGATCATGCGGCGGTTAAAGCCGCCGATGCGGCCGGTCTCACCGACGGAGAACGGCGGAAAGTTGTAGTGATGCATAAAGCGTTTCTTGGTCTCGCGCTCTTCCATAGTGTCGAGAAGTTGAGCCGCTTCCGGTCCGCCTAGAGTCAGCGCCGTGAAAATGTGCGTTGCGCCGCGATAAAAAATGCCGCTTCCATGAAGAACGGGCGAGATTTCTCCCGCTTGCGCGTAAAGCGGCCGCATCTCGTCCGGAGCCCGTCCGTCCGCTCTTTTCTTATCTTCAATAACGCCGCGGTGAAGTTCTCGGTCAAGCATTTCTTCAAAGTATTCGCTTGCGTGTCCGAGGTTTATCCCTTCGATTTTTTCTTCGACCGCGACAAGAAACTCATCGCGTACAGCATGGAGATGGTCTTTACCCGAGCGTCCCGAGAAAAGCGTTTCGCTTAATTTGGTTTTAAACTCGTTTTCAAAAAGCGCGGTCAACGCTTCCGGCAGTTCTCGCGCCTTTACCTCGCGTTTCGCCTTGCCGACCTTGGCGGACACTTCCTTTTGCCAGGTCTCCAGCTTTTTATGCACGCCGACACTGGCTTCGAGTACGGCCACAATGTCGTCTTCTTTCACTTCAAAGGCAGCGGTCTCGATCATATTGATGCGACCGTCTTTGCCGCAAGACAGCACTTCAAATTGCAGGTTATTCTCTTCGCGGTCTTTGTAGGTGGGATTAATGATGACTTCGCCGGTCTCTTTCTTGCGGCCGATGCGCACCGCGCCGACCGGCCCCTTCCAAGGAATGTCCGAACAAGAAAGAGCGAGCGACGCGCCGATGATCCCAAGAACGTCGGGATCGTCTTCGCCGATAGCGAGTACCGTCACGACCACTTGCACGTCATTGCGGATGTGATGGTCAAAGAGCGGACGAATGGTGCGATCCACGATGCGCGCTGAAAGCACGGCCTCGTCGCTCGGCCTACCTTCGCGGCGCACAAAACGGCTTCCCAATATCGCGCCGGCGGCGTAAAACTTCTCTTCAAATTCAACCGAGAGCGGAAAATACGGCAGTCCCGGGTTGTCTTTCTCGCTCATGACCGCGGTTACCAAAATGGCGGTCTCGCCATAACGCAAAATCACCGAGCCATGAGCTTGTTCCGTTAAGTCGGTGAAGTCGGCGTACAGCGTCTTGCCGCCAAGCTCCACCTCAAAGGTTTGTTTTTTCATCCTTACCGATTTTATCGGCCGTCGGAATTTTAGATCTCAATTTAGTACTGTTAACAGTACTATTTTATCTATCCTTAAGGATAGATAAAAATTGAAACCTACCTATTCCGAAAGCCGCTGTTAATGCCATGAATATAACAAATGGCGGCCTTCGCCG
This sequence comes from uncultured Candidatus Saccharibacteria bacterium, assembly GCA_964480015.1. Taxonomy (GTDB): domain Bacteria; phylum Patescibacteriota; class Minisyncoccia; order Phycocordibacterales; family UBA918; genus OLB19. Next base: position 4,072 of record CAYZRD010000023.1, on the reverse strand, counting down.
CCACCCGTCGTCTTGTTTTGGCTTAGCGACGGTATCGCCAAGCCTGGGCGAGGAATGGTAGTGCTGTGGCGAGACACACTCCGCCAAACACCCCGGTTCCTGCCGGTGCGTCGGCAAAAATCCATCCCGTGGTTGGTACGGCGCCGTACGCAAACGCAACTACCGCAATGAAACAATACAAACGAAACTTGTCCGCCCTGGTCATGACACGTCCCCGTTTACTCGTGAATCCGTTTAAGAATATAAATCACTTTTCTAAATTTCTCCAGTCCTAACAAGTACGGCCGGCGCCAGAGGCGTCGGCCGTACTTTATAAACTTTCAACTTTATAACTAAAGATCATCCGTATCACTGCCCACGGTCTTTATAACTGAAGGGCCGCGCGGGCCACCGTTTCCTTGCGGCGTGCGGCGAGGCAACGCCTTGCCTCTGTAGCCAATAAGAAAATCTTTGGGGCTCTCATCCATGTCGATAAAATCATCAACCGCTTCGCGCAACCTTGAAGAAGCCGAGCGGCCAAAACTTATGGCTTCGACTTGACAACCGTTTGCCTTCACATACTCAACGAGCGGAATAAAGTCGCCGTCGCCGGTTGCGAGCACGATGGCGTCAACTTTGTGTGAAAGTTTGATGGCGTCAATGGCCATACCGACATCCCAGTCGGCTTTTTTGGCTCCGCCGAAAAATATCTGCAGGTCCTTGGTTTTTATCTCAATCCCAAGCTTCTCCAGCGCTTCGAAAAAAGCCGATTCTTCGCCGCTTTCCGTGTTGACGACGTACGAAAGCGCGCGCACCAGCTTTCGCCCGCCAAGAGCGGCTCTGACTACGTTGCCAAAATTAACTTTTGATTTATAAAGGTTTTTTGCACTGTGATACAGGTTTTGTGTATCTATAAGAATTGCGACCCGTTGTTCCGGGTGGCGTATAACTGACATATAAAAAAATATTAAATTATTTAAATTGCCCTTCGCAGTTTTTAAAAGCTCTGACGAAATTGTAGCACGCTGTTAACGCGAGCCCGGCGCTTCGCGCCGGGCTGACACGTTATTTCTTCAGGCCGAGTTTCTTAATGAGAGCGTTGTAAGCCTTTACATTCTTGCGCTCCAAATACTTCAAATGCTTGCGGCGGTCGGCGACCATCTGGAGGAGTCCGCGGCGGGAATGAAAATCCTTAGCGTTCTTCTTCAAATGAGTTGAAAGCTCGGCAATTTTCTTGGTAAGCACGGCCACCTGCGCTTCCGGGGAGCCCGTGTCGTTTACGTGTCTCTGCACACCCTTAACAGCACTCTGTTTCTGTCGTTTGCTTAACATAAATAGTTTTTAAAATCGATCCAAACCTTAGATAGCGGGCCAAATCGTATGAAATAGTAGCTTTTGCGAAAGCGCGATAACTATAGCACATTTGAGATAAAATTCAAGCCCCCGACACCTATCTTGTTGTAGCTACGTTTTGCCACCAGCGGAGCTTTAATTGTCAGAGACTCATAGATGGCTTGGAACATCTCGACCAATTCTTCAGCATGGTCGCACAGAATCCCGCCTAACGCGATGCCCTGTGCCGACTCCTTTTGCTCGCCCGCCCTGGCGGAGAGCGGGGCGTATAGTGCGCCGATAATGCCGAGGACGACGGCATAAACCAGCCACTTTGCCCAGTCAATACCCTTGCGCTCTTGATCTGTCTGCTTCATCTCGGCCTCCTTTCTCGGCCTCGTTGTTGAAGATCAGTCGTTACTAATTAAACTTTTGGCCATTGTAGACCCACAAACCCATTTGTAAAGAACCCGCTGTATTAAAGCAAGAGTACGGTATGCAGCTTTTAACACAGCGAACAGGGAGTTCTTTACTGTAAAAGTGCCGCCGACCGGCGGCTCATCTTTATACGTTGCGAAATCCGGAGCGTTCACGCTCCGGATTTCGCAACAAACACAGTAAAAACATAAGAAGACTAAAACCGGCTTTGCGGAACGCAAAGCCGGTTTTAACTTCTCCGCGCGGGCTTCAGATCAGGATTTCAACCGTGGCATCAGCTCGCAATGTATCGACAAATTCACTAACCACCTGCTGTTGCTTTTGGAATAAGAGTTCGCTCCGAAGCGCCTCCATAACTTCAGAAAGCGGCGGCAATTCGTCACCGTTTGCAGCCTTTATATTTTCGTAATAGCTTGATACCTCCTCGTCGCTTACGGACAGGCTTTCATAGGTCGTGTTCTCCTTCACATACCGGTCAATCACAAGCTGTTTTTCGAGATCGCCGCGAAGCTCTTCGACACTGCGACCGAGGTTGGCGAGCGCCAAAGCCAGGGTTTCTTCTCCGCCGACGCTATCCACTACCTTCTGGTATTCGCCGTCCACTTCCTCATCACTCGGGTTTATTCCCGCTTCGGCTGCTTTCTCTAGGATGATGGCGCGGTTTATGGTCGCGTTTAGGGCTTGCTCCTTGATCTGCGCCGCTATCGCTTCGTCGTTGACATCCAACCCTTGTTGAGTGAAACCGGAGCGGATATCTTCGAGAGCTTTTTCGTAGTCGCTATAAGGCACTTCCTTGCCGTTTACTATCGCCACCACTTGTTCGCTTTCGCTCTCGCTCGCAAACGGGCCGAGGCCCTTGGTTTTGGCAAAGTAATATCCGCCTCCGCCTAAGGCCGCCAAAACCAAAATGATTATGACTGCCGGCAGAAGGCTTTTTTTAGGTGCTGATGGGGTTGTTGCGTCGTCCATAAAATAATTTAAAACTAATGAATAGCTACACTTTAACACGTTAAGAGAAGTAAACAAAAACGTCGAAGCCCCGTGATTTTTCGGCAAGTCTTTGCCGAAAAATCACGGGGCTTCGCACCGGTCTTGGTTACGCACGCTTTACATTCACGGCTGCCGGGCCTTTCGGACCCTCTTCAACCTCGAAAGTAACGGAGTCGCCTTCGCGCAGATCGTCATACATGACGTCTACGAGTCCGCGAGCGTGGAAGAATACGTCTTTATCGCCTTCAGCCGGCTTGATGAAGCCGAAGCCCTTGTCGGTAAGACGCGCAATTGTTCCCGTCATTTACTCTTGATTATCTTATTAACACAAAACCGTCTGCTCCTCGTCGTTTCTTCTCCCGACCGCACCATGGAGGTGTTAAAGTGAAGTGGCCCTAGGGAAACTGCTTTGTTGCGGGCAATTAAAGCACGCCCCCGATAACTAATCAAGGTGTCGCTTCCGTTTTGCCCTCTTCCTGTTTCTGGGTATTCCCGACCACTTTCACCAAACACTTACCTTCTTTAACCTATCTTCAGCAAAACCGCACTTTGATTAATGTGATGGCACGTCCGCAGGAAAACACAATAGCCGCGGGTTATACCCCCCATCTTACAGATGTCGTATACCTTAATTGGGCGTTTTGCTTCAAGTGTTCACAAAACGCACCAAAAGGTCTTGCAAAGTGCCGTGGAGCGCTTCTCACCTGTTAGAATGTCGTTAATGTCCAAAAAATGGAGAGCGCCGTTTAAATCGGTAAATGTGAGATCCCTTCGTCCGGTTTCTTTATGGCGACTGCGCCACGCAATCGGCGTCCTTTCCATCGCGTTCGTTTGTTTTATCCTGATAGTCGGGTCGCTTCTATATAAAGAGGCCGTGCCGGCGGCGCCATTTCCGGTCGGCGTTGATCCAAATAAAAAACTTATTTTGGAAAATCCGCAAGTGGATGATTTTGCTGTCGTCCAACTCGCGTCAGCTAAAAGTCGCGAAGGCGGCAGCGGTTGGTTTTTGAAAACCCTTCGGACGCTTACGAACATCGAATGGTACCAGCACCTCGCCACTCCCGGCAGCCGCTTGCTTATCATCGAGCCCGGCGAACGCAGAGAAGAAGTGGCGGAGAATTTCGCCAGTATTCTTGATTGGGAAGATTCTGAAAAAGCCGCTTTTTTGGAACTGACCGCCGGTTCCTTCGGACTCGATGAAGGGCATTTCTTTCCGGATAGTTATCTCGTCAGTTACGAGGCGTCGCCCGAAGTCATCGCCAAATTAGTCGAGCGCCGTTTTAAAGAAGAGGTTCTCTCACGCTACACAAGCGACGTGTCCAGAAAGGTGCCT
>CAYZRD010000022.1:0-8928 GCA_964480015.1 uncultured Candidatus Saccharibacteria bacterium | reverse complement strand
GCCAGGGAATTTGTTTTTTGGGCGCGGTAGACATACCCGAATTCATGTCGCACTTCGTGAAGTTGGAGCCCGGCGACGTTTTGAATCCGAAGGGCGAAAAGATTGGTACACACAAAGGCGCGCTCATTTATACTCTCGGCCAGCGACACGGATTCAGAGTCAGCGTTAAAGGAATTACCGAAACTCCGCATTACGTCGCCGCCAAAGATTTGCAAAAAAATACAATCACCGTGGACGATAAACCGCCGGTGATAAAAATATCCGAAAAAATTAAAATGAGCTCTGTCAATTGGATAAGAAAACCGGAGCCAAACGAATCGCTTTCCGCGCAGTTCCGTTATCGCCAAAAACCATTTCCGGCCAATGTGGAGGAGCTGAATGATAGCGAATATGCCGTTGTGCCACTTTTAGACACTGACCGTCCGGCCGCAGGACAATCCTGTGTGATTTATTCTGGCGAACAGTGTCTAGGAGGTGGTATCATCTCGGAATGACGCTAGTAGTAAAAGCCGACGGTTCGACCGAAGCATTTGACTTTGAAAAACTTAAGCGCTCTTTGCGCCGCTCCGGCGCTAGTGAGAGTGAGGCCAGGGAGATTACCGCTCATGTTGAGGCCGAAATCCATGAGGGTATGCATACGGAAGAAATCTATCGTCATGCTTTCGAAGAGCTGAGAGCGGTGGAGGAGCCGGCGGTTGTCGCCAGGTACGCGCTCAGGCGCGCGCTTTTTGGTCTCGGCCCGACCGGTTTTCCTTTTGAAGATTTTTTGGCCCGCCTTTTTGAGTATGAAGGGTATACGGCCCGAACTGGCATTAGCGTAAGAGGGAAGTGCGCTCTTCACGAACTCGACGTTGCGGCCTATAAGCCCGACCACGCGTTTGTGGTTGAGGCGAAATTTCACGCGCACCCTGGCATCAAGTCCGATCTGCAAGTCGCTCTTTATTGCTACGCGCGGATACTGGACTTGCGCGAGCAAAAGATTTGCGGCGAAGACACTTGCGGGGTCAAAGATCTTTGGATAATCACTAATACTAAATTCACGACCGCCGCTATTGAATACGCTTCCTGCGTCGGACTAAATCTCCTTGGCTGGGATTTTCCCTTAAAAAACAATCTTTACGACCGCATTCAGGCCACCAAGCTTTATCCAATAACCGTGTTGCAAAGTCTCAGCGAGGCGGACAAAGCCTTGTTATTGGAGAAGAAAATCATTGTTTGCGGCGACATTGTTAAAAAACCCCAAATTTTAAGGCATATTAAGGCTACCACCAAAAAAGCCGAGGCTATCATTTCCGAGGCTCGTCAACTGTCATAGGCGGGTTTTGTATTGGTATAATTAGGTATTATAAAAATATCGGAAAGTATTTCTATATGTCAGAACAAGAGACGATGAGCAAAGATGCTCAAAAAACCGTAGTAGCTTTTGTGGCCGGACTTCTTGTCGGCGGTTTGCTTATGTGGGTATTTGCTTCTCCAAATGCCGACACCGACGTGAAAGAAGGCACGAATGCAGAGCCAAGTGAATTGAAAGATGATAGCGACACCGATACCGGGACCGAAGCCGCTCCAACGCAAAAAACGCCGTCCGCGCCGACTTCTTCGGCTTCGACGTCTGCAGGCAACGGCGATGTAAACGTTAATGACCAAGCGGCCGGCAGCGTGGTCGTACTCTCCTCTGTCATGTTCCCCAGCGACGAGGGTTGGGTCGGCGTGCGCGATTATCAAAACGGCCAACTCGGCGGCCTTCTTGGCGTAGCGCGCTTCAGCGCCGAACAAGGCCTTGCTCCTACGCAAATTGAACTTCTACGACCGACGGTTGCCGGTATGGAATATGCGGTGGTCTTTTACAGCGAGAGTGGCGACAGGGAATTCAGCTTGGCAAACGACGTGCAGATAGATGCTGACATAGTCACTTTCAAAGCGAAGTAGTAAGCCGAGTTACAAGTTAGAACATCGAAAGTTTACAAAATACGGGCCGGCGCACAAGCCGGCTTGTATTGCTTTTAACTTTAAACTTTCCACTTTATACTGTGACTATGGCCGAATACACCAAAAGATATAATCCGGACAGAAAGGCCGACTGGAATTACGGTGGCGGCAAGTGGCGTCTTTCCCGTTCCAAGATTGACCTCTTCATCGAGTGTCCGCGATGCTTCTATCTCGACAACAAGCTTGGTACCGGCAGACCGCGCGGCCCCGCCTTTACGCTAAACGTAGCAGTGGACGCTCTTTTTAAGAAAGAGTTTGATGTTCACCGCGCGGCTGGCACTCGTCACCCGATCATGGAAGAATACGGAATCGACGCGCTTCCCTTTAAACATAAGGAGCTCGATAGGTGGCGAGACAATTTTTCCGGCGTAGAACACATCCATAAAAAAACCGGTCTTACGATCTGCGGCGCCGTCGACGACATATGGCAAAAGCCGAACGGCGAACTTATTGTGGTTGATTACAAAGCCACGGCAAAAGAGGGTAGAATAGAATCGCTTGCTGATTCCGCCTGGGAAGAGCAATACCAGCGCCAAATAGGCGTTTACCAGTGGTTGCTCCGGCAAAATGGTTTTGGGGTTTCCGAAATCGGCTACTTTGTTTATGCCAATGGCAGTTCTGATGAGGACGCCTTTGACAATAAGCTCATATTTGAAACCACGCTGGTGCCTTGCGAAGGAAAGAGTGAATGGATAGAACCGACGCTTTTAAAAATTAAAGAAACTTTGGACGGCGAAGACCTGCCACCAATTGGAGAGCACTGTGAATTCTGTCCCTATCGTGAAGCGGCGGACAAAAAACTTCAGGCGCTGCTCAAAAAGAAAAAATAGATTTAAAAGTGCAAAATGACAAGTATGAATTCAAAACTTACCAATCTGACCTTTGCTGACACGGTGAAAAATGTAGTCAGGCAGATACCGATGGGAAAGGTGTTAAGCTATAAACAGGTTGCTTATGCAGCCGGGAGGCCAGGCGCCTTTCGAGCCGTTGCCAATATCATGGCCAACAATTACGATAAAAGTGTACCCTGCCATCGCGTTATCCGCAGTGATGGTCACTTGGGCGGTTACAACCGCGGCGGCATAGAAAAAAAGCGCCGACTTTTACAAGCTGAAGGGTATAAATTTTGAAATATGAAAATTACACCAGAAAGCATAAAACGCGGCTTGACCACTGATCCCAAAGACATACAAGTCGCGATGAACGAGTTTCAGGGCCAGGTAGCAATATTGACCGGCGAAATATCCGAACTCCAGGAGAAAGTCAATTCGGTGCCGCGACTACGTGATGAAATTCGCAAACTGGAAAAAAATTTGGATGAAAAGAAAAGAGAACTAAATAATGCCGAAAAAGCGGCCCCGCTCCTTAGAGAACGTCAAGATTCATTAAAAAAATTTCAGGACGGCATAAGAGACGTTCAAAATTTTATTTCCAAGTTGCCAAAAAAATAATTTTGTGTACTCCTACCGCATAGAACAAGCCATACGCGCTGCCGCCGTTCTCCACAAGGAGCAAAGCAGAAAAGGCGACGCACCCTTGCCTTATGTGACTCACCTTTACGCGGTTGCGTGGCTTGTCAGCGACTACACGGATGATGAGAACACCATAGTCGCCGCGCTCCTCCACGACACACTTGAAGATACGGATTACACCGGAGAAGAACTGGAAGAAGACTTCGGAAGAAAAGTACGCGCCATAGTGGAAGCGGTATCAGAGCCCAAGGAAAAAGACGGCGACAAGCTTTCTTGGAAAGAACGAAAAGAGGCTTATACAAAAAAACTGAAAACCGCGGCCGAGGAAGCGCTGCTGGTGGCGGCCGCGGACAAAATTCACAATATACGCAGTCTCGTGGAGCAATACTATGATGACCACGGCGGCTTCATTAGGGATTTCGGCGGCGCTTTAGACGAACGGGCAATGATGTACCAGGACATCAGCAACGTCCTTAACAGCCGGCTTAAGAATGATATTATTGCCGAGTTCAATCACGTTTACACCGAATATAAAAATTTTATTGCCAATGTCAAAAAATCAATCGTCTAAATCAGTAAAAATTAAAGCGAAATACAAAGTGCTGAAAAACGGCCTGCGCGCGGTCGCCGTGCCGATGAAGGAAAGCCCGACCGTGACCGTGCTTGTCCTTGTTGCGGCCGGTTCACACTACGAAGCCGAAAGAGTAAACGGCATCTCCCACTTCCTTGAACATATGTGCTTTAAGGGCACGGTCAACCGCCCTTCGCCGTCGGTTATTGCGCACGAACTTGACGGTCTTGGCGCTGAATCAAACGCTTTTACTTGGTATGAATTTACCGGCTATTACGCCAAGGCCAGATCCGGCAATTTTGCCAAAATCTTCGACGTTGTCGCCGACCTCTATCTCAACCCCTTGATACAAAACGAAGAGCTTGACAAGGAAAGGGGGGTCATCATTGAAGAAATAAATATGTATGAGGATTTGCCGATGCAAAATGTCGGTCGGCTGCTTGACGAAGTCATGTACGGCGACCAGCCGGCCGGCAGAAGCGTGCTCGGTACCGAAAAGCATATTCGCTCCCTGCGACGCGAGGACTTTGTGAATTACAGAAACAAGCACTATGTGCCTCGGGCTACGGTCGTGATTGTCGCCGGAGCGGTGGAGCCAAGCGAAGTCTTTGCACAGGTCGAAAAGTACTTTAACACGCTCAAAAATTTGCCTCTTCCCAAAAAACCGCCAGTCAAAGATAAGCAAGCGCGACCGCAGCTAAAGGTACGCTACAAGAAGAGCAAGCAGGCGCATTTTCAAATTGGCTTTCGCAGTTTGAATGCAAGCAGCAAGGAATTGCCGGTCTTAGCGGTGCTTAAAACGATATTGGGCCAGGGTGTGAGCTCAAGACTTTTTCGCAAATTGCGCGAAGAGATGGGCGTTTGCTATTACGTAAAAGCCAACACGGAACACCACAGCGATCACGGAAAATTTGTTATTTCTTCCGGCGTAGACATCAGCCGCATCGAGACCGTTCTTAAAGTGATTATTGATGAACTGCGGCTGTTGATTAACGAACCGGTTGGCGATGATGAGCTGCGCAAGGCCAAGGAGTACTATTTGGGGAATTTTGCGATGGGATTGGAATCTTCGGACGAAGTGGCTGAATACTTTGGCGTGCAAGAGGTTCTGAATTTGAAACGCGAACCGTTGCACAAGTACATCAGCGCAATCAAGAAAGTAACGGCCGAGGATGTCAGAAAACTTGCAAAACGCTTGTTTAAAAACAACTCGCTTAATTTCGCCGTCATTGGCCCCTACAAAAGTAGCGAGCAGTTCATGAAGGTTTTGAAACTTTAATTTTTTAAATTTGAAAAACCGTTTTCAAAGGTCAAAAACGCCGCGAGCCGTAAACCATATATTGGCAACAGAAAAAGCGGCGGAAAGGGCGATGGCGGCGGTCTTTAATTATCTGAAGGAGGAAAAGCGCCCGACAGCAAAGCGGGCTCACCAGATAATCGACGAGGTGCTGGAGAAGTACGGCTGTGCGTCTCCCCACGGCCACATCGTCGCTGGCGGCCGCGAAAGCGCCGAACCGCACGCAATTGGTAGCGGCAGGCTAAGGCGCAGACAACCCATAGTGATAGACATTTATCCGCGTTCTTTAAAAACCGGTTATTTTGCCGACATTACAAGAACCGTCTGTCTCGGACAGCCGTCTGCCAAATTGAAAAAGATGTACGACACCGTACTAAGGGCGCAAAAATTGGCAATCAATTTGGTCAAACCCGGAGCCAAGTGCGCCGACCTGCAGGCCGCGGTGCAAACTTTTTTCAGGGCCTCGGGATATAAAACCTCAGGCAAAGGGAAGGAGTTTTTGTATGCCAACGGTTTTGTTCATGGCCTGGGACACGGCATCGGCAAAAACATTCACGAGACGCCGTCGCTCGGTAGAAAAACCAAGGATATATTGAGAGTAGGTGATGTCATAACCATAGAGCCGGGCAGGCCGATATTACCGCGACGTCGGCGGAATCCGCATCGAGGATATGTTTTTAGTAACAAAAACAGGCTGTCGGCGTTTGAGTAATTTCCCGAAAAGCTTTGTTCTTGACTCTTAAGTTTTAGCCAGTTTGTGCTACAATCGCCTGACTTATGTCCGGGAATGAAATTCGCGAAAAATACTTGAAATTCATGGAGGCGCGCGGCCATGCTATCATTCCAAGCTCCGCGCTCGTGCCGGAAAACGATCCGACCACGCTTTTTACAGGAAGTGGAATGCAGCCGCTCGTTCCATATCTTGCCGGCAAAGCTCATCCGAAAGGCACGCGCTTGGCCGACTCGCAAAAATGTTTCAGAGCCGAAGATATAGAAGAAGTCGGCGACAACCGCCACACTACATTTTTTGAAATGCTCGGCAATTGGTCCTTGGGGGACTATTTTAAAAAAGAGCAACTGCCGTGGTTTTTTGAGTTTTTGACCAAAGAGATCGGACTAAACCCGAAAAATCTTTACGTTACCGTCTTCCAAGGCGACGAGAAAAACAACGTACCGAGAGACACCGACTCGGTGGCTATTTGGCAGGAAATTTTCAAAAAAGAAGGTTTGTCGCACGCAGTTGGCGAAATGGGTTCTGAAGAGGAAGGCGGCAAGCGCGGAATGAAAGGAGGCGAGCGAATTTTTTATTACGATGCCAAAAAGAACTGGTGGAGCCGCGCGGGAGTGCCGGAGAAAATGCCTGTAGGGGAAATCGGCGGACCGGATAGCGAAGTCTTTTATGATTTTGGTACGCCGCATGACAAGAAATTCGGCGAAAATTGTCATCCAAATTGTGATTGTGGCCGTTTTCTTGAAATCGGAAACTCGGTTTTCATGGAGTATATAAAGGCGGATGACGGTTCTTTTCAAAAACTGCCTAAACAAAACGTCGACTTCGGCGGCGGACTAGAAAGAATTGCCGCCGCCAGAAACGGTGATTCCGATGTTTTCAAAATTGACCTTCTTCGCAACGTTGTCGAACAGATCCAGGCGCTCTCCGGTAAAAAATATGATGATTATTTGGTGGCTTTTCGTGTCATTACCGATCACATCCGTGGCGCCACTTTCATGATTGGAGACGGAGTTTCGCCGGCAAACACCGAACAAGGATATTTTGTGCGTCGACTTTTGCGCCGCAGCGTTCGTTATGCTGACAAACTGGGAATCCCTGCCGGCGAATTAAAAAACTTAGCAAACAGCGTCGTCGATACTTACAAAGGCCACTATGTCAATTTGGAAGAACGCCGTCCGTATATCTTGCAAGATATACAAAGGGAGGAGGAGCAATTTAGAAAAACGCTGGAGCGAGGACTTAAGGAGTTCGAAAAGTTAACTGCCGGCAATTCCCTTAGCGGACATGATGCTTTTGTACTCTTTACGACTTACGGTTTTCCTTATGAGTTGACTGAAGAACTTGCAAAGGAGAAAGGAATTGCAATTGACCGCAAGGAGTTTGATGAGGAGATGAAAAAGCACCAAGCGGAATCACGCGCCGGTGCCGAGCATAAATTCAAAGGGGGGTTGGCGGACCACTCGGAAAAAGTCGTCCAGTACCATACCGCGACACACTTACTCCTTGCCGGACTGCGCAAAGAGCTCGGGGAGCACGTACACCAAGCGGGTAGTAACATCACCGGCGAGCGTTTGCGTTTTGATTTTACGCACGGCGACAAAGTTGAGCGAGATACCTTAGATAGAGTTGAGCAATTTGTAAACAACGCCATAAAAATTGGCGGCACGGTCACTATGGAGACGATAGCCAAGGACAAAGCGCAGGCTGACAAAACCATCGAAGCCAGTTTTTGGGATCGTTACCCCGACATGGTCAATGTTTACACGATTACCGGAAACGACGGCACGATTTTCTCTCGCGAACTTTGCGGCGGCCCGCACGTAAACAATTTAAGCGAACTCAAGGGGACCTTTAAAATAGCGAAAGAAGAATCGAGCGCCGCCGGCGTACGCCGGATTAAGGCGGTTTTGGAATAACTCCGATTTGATGGCAAAGACAGCGTTATACTATGAGCATATATGCTTGGTTTTTTCGGCAAAGATGAGAAGCGCTACGGAGCGGTAGTCGATGTTGGTTCCGGCAGCGTCGGCGTCGCTCTGGTATTTTCGGAAAGCAAAAAGCCAATGCCTCAAATTATCTGGTCTTATCGTGAGCGAATGCTTGTCCGCAAATCTGACAGCGCTGATATGGCCAAGAAATTGATGGCCACCACAATTCTCAAAGCATATCTTGAACTTGGAAACAACGGCGTAAGAGCGCTGCGCCAATTTGACAAAAGCGCGCGAATCAGCAGGGTGTTCGCGACCGTAGCGGCCCCGTGGTCTTACACGCTAGTTAAGACAATTTCTTTAAAAAAAGACAACGACTTTGAAGTGACCAAAAAACTAATTGACGAACTGACAAGCAAGGCCTCGGCAGCCGGCAGAGATGAGGCCAATAAAAGTGCCGTTGCGAAAAAATTTTTACTGACGCCGATTGATAACGCCACTATAGGCGTGTTTGCCAACGATTATGCTACCCGCGATCCGTTTGGGAATACGGTGAATAATTTAACCGTGACGCAACTGACCGGCATGGCCGAAAGCGGAATAGTGAAGGCGCTCGAGTCGGCATCAAACAAAATCTTTCCCTCTGCAAAACTTGAAATCAACACTTTCATGAGCACGTATTACTCAGCCATGTGCGAACTTAAGCCGGACACCTCTGAAACGTGTCTGGTGGACATCACCGCTGAAGCGACCGAGCTCGGCCTCATACGAAACAATGTTCTTGAGCGCGCCACCCATGTTCCTTTTGGCAGTTACACGCTCGCGAGAAAAATTTCCGAAGCCATTTCAATTCCTAACGAAGAGGCTTTGGGCTTTATGAGAGGAAACGCCATCGACACCAAAAAAGCCCTTTCCGAAAGCAAAAAACAAATGCTGGA
>CAYZRD010000021.1:0-9198 GCA_964480015.1 uncultured Candidatus Saccharibacteria bacterium | reverse complement strand
AGCGCGATCCTCGTTCTGTTGAACGCAAGAAGTTTGGTTTGAAGAAAGCTAGAAGGGCACCACAGTGGTCAAAACGCTAGTAAATAAGCTCCCTGCGGAGCTTTTTACTGGCGTTTTGAGGCCGGAGCGTTGTGAACAGCTCATTTCCTAGAGCTGTGAACCGCAGGCGGGGTCGAGAGTACTTAGTAGAATTAAGCGCAGCGAAAATTATACTTAGTAACTCGTGACCAAGCGTTAAAATTTTGCACCAAAAAACTCCCTTGCGGGAGTCTTTTGGTTGTTATAGAGCGGAAACCTTTATGACGATTCGCCCACGTTCATGGGAACCTACCCGAAGGTGAATCCCACCCTCCTGTGAGCTCGCGACCGCGTGGGCCGCTTCGTCTTCTACGCCTGTCCTCTACAACACTTAGGCGTGCTGGCCTCCTTCGCTTGCGCAAACTTCCGCCAGTGTTCCAAGTTGTGTCCGAAAGCATTACTGCTTTGGACAACATTCCCACTGATCTTCAGTGGTATTAGACATACTATCAAGTTGACAAGTGCAAAAAACATCAGGAAACATTTTTAAAATTATGCAATATACGAACGATTAAAAAACAAAGCAAATTAAGCGTTTTATAAATTTTGACTTTACGTAAATACAAATGTATAATGAAAAAGATGTTGAAAAAAAGATTGAGTGAATATAACGATGACATCGAGATGACCGGCGAAGACAGCATCGATGAGATTCAAACAGAAGAGATTGAGGAAAAAAGCGCGGCGAAAGTTTCAGAACTGAAAAAAAAATTGAAAGAGAGCGAAGAGGCGAGGCGCGCACTTATGGAAGACCTCCAGCGCGCCAAAGCAGACTTTCTAAACGCGCGAAAGCGTCTTGAAGAAGAGAAGAATACTGACAGGGAGCGCGCTAGGGTCAAGCACATTGAAGAACTGTTACCGCTTGTTGATAGTTTTGAGGCCGCATTAAAAGATGAGGTGTTAAATGGCGCAGCAGAGAATTTGCAAAAAGGCATTTTCGGTATTTATTCTCAACTTCAAAATCTCTTTCGCGGTTACAACGTAAGCGAAGTGGAAGCTCTTGGTGAAACTTTTAATCCCGCTTTCCACGAAGCCGTCGCCGAAGTGCCGGTTGGCGACAAAGCGTCCGACCACAAAGTAATTGCCGTAGTTCAAAAGGGATATAGAATGAACGATGCTCTCATCAGGCCGGCGCGCGTTACGGTTGGAATTTATAAAAATTAATGACTTTTAATTTTTTAAACTTACTCTTATGGCAAAAATTCTTGGAATTGATCTTGGAACAACCAACTCGGCAATGGCTATCATTGAGGCCGGAGAACCGAGAATAATCGAAAACGCCGAAGGCAACCGCACCACGCCTTCTATTGTGGCGATTTCCAAAAACAAAGAACGTTTGGTCGGTCAAATCGCCAAGCGGCAGGCGGTGACGAACCCGCAAAATACCATTTACGGCATCAAGCGCTTCATGGGCCATAACTTTGACGAGGCCGCCGTGCAAAAGGACAAAGCCATCGTACCTTACGAAGTTAAAAAGGGAAGTGACGGCGGCGTTCTGGTGCACATGGGCGATAAGGATTATCGCCCGGAAGAAGTGTCGGCGATGATACTTTCAAAACTCAAGGCCGATGTGGAAGCAAAGCTCGGAGAAAAAATCATCGAAGCGGTTATTACCGTACCCGCTTACTTCAACGACAGCCAGCGCAAGGCGACGCAGGACGCTGGTAAAATCGCCGGTCTCGACGTTAAGCGCATCATCAATGAACCAACTGCGGCCGCTCTTGCTTACGGCTTTAACAAAAAGAAGGACGAGAAACTCGTGGTCTTCGACTTTGGCGGCGGTACTTTTGATGTCACCGTGCTTGAAGTCGGCGACGATGTAGTCGAAGTGAAAGCGACAGACGGCGATGCACACATGGGCGGCCGCGACATTGACCAAAAAATTGTTCGTTTTCTTATCGACGAATTTAAGAAAAGTGAGGGCATAGACATCAGCAACGACAGACTGGCTTTGCAGCGGCTTGACGAGGCTGCTGAAAAAGCCAAACTGGAGCTTTCTTCATCCACGGAAACCGAAATAAACATACCGTTTATAACTTCAGGTAGTGACGGCCCGAAACATATGCTTATAAAGCTTTCCAGAGCCAAGCTCGAAGAACTTTCTGCCGAATACATTGACCGAGCTATCGAAATTACCAAGCGCGCGCTTGAAGCCTCTCCATTTAAAAAAGAGGACATCGACGAAATAATTATGGTCGGCGGGCAGACACGTATGCCAAAAATTCAGCAAGCGGTAAAAGATCTTTTTGGAAAAGAGCCAAATAAAAGCGTAAATCCAGACGAGGTGGTGGCTATTGGCGCCGCCATTCAAGCGGGTATTTTTCAGGGCGATGTGCAAGACATTACGCTCGTTGACGTCATTCCGCTCTCGCTCGGAATCGAAACTCTTGGAGGCGTGGCCACCAAACTTATTGAGAAGAACACTCACATTCCGACCAAAAAAGAGCAAATCTTTTCAACAGCGGCGGACAACCAAACGTCAACGGAAATTCATATCGTTCAGGGTGAGCGGCCGATGGCGGCCGATAACAAGTCGCTTGGCCGCTTTGTACTAGACGGCATTCCGCCCGCGCCTCGCGGAGTTCCGCAAATTGAAGTGGTTTTCGACGTTGACAGCAACGGCGTACTTAGCGTTACCGCGAAAGACAAATCAACCGGCAAGGAGCAGTCCATTCGCATTGAGGCCAATTCCGGACTTACGGAGGAAGATATCGAAAGGATGAAGAAAGACGCTGAAGAGCACGCCGGCGAAGACGAGAAGAAAAAGAAGCTTATAGACGCGCGCAATCTCGCCGAACAGCTTATCTATACGGCAGAAAAATCGCTTAGGGATTATAGCGACAAGGTCGGCGCGGATGTCAAGACCGACGTGGAAAATAAAATAAAAGAGTTGCGCGAAATTAAGGACAAGGACGACGCGACCGCGATTGAAGCAAAAACGCAGGAGCTTTCGGGGGCTTTGTCTAAGATTGGTGAAGTCATGGCCTCAGCCGCCAAATCTTCGGAAGCGGAACAAAAGGATGAGAGCGGTATTCGCGACGCGGAGGTAAAGGAGGAGCCGAAGAAAGATGACGAACAAAAATAATTGAAAAAACGTTTGGGCCGAAAATTTGACGGCCGCATTAACTGTGCAATAATTCCACTTAACAAAAATGCCAGGCAAGGATTATTACAAAATATTGGGCCTTCAAAAAGGCGCCAGCAAAGACGAAATCAAAAAAGCTTTTCGTAAAATGGCGGCACAGTATCATCCGGACAAAAAAACCGGTGATGAGGCCAAGTTTAAGGAAGTTAGCGAAGCTTATACCGTCCTTGGAGACGACAAAAAACGCGCCGAATACGATGCCTACGGACAAGCTTTCGGCAGCAACGCGGCAGGCGGCTTTGGCGGTTTCGATTGGCAGAATATGAACGGCTTTTCGCAAAACAGTTTTGAATTTGACCTTGGTGACATTTTCCAAAACTTTGGTGATATGTTCGGCGGCGGATTCGGACGCAAAGAAAGGCGCCGCGGCCGCGATATTTCAATAGATATTGAGCTCGATTTCAAAGAGGCTGTATTTGGCAGCAAGCGGAAAGTTTTGCTGACGAAAAACAATGTCTGTATCGAATGCCAGGGAAGCGGCGCCAAGCCAGGCAGCGCCATGCGCGCGTGCGAAACTTGCAATGGTCAAGGAAGGATAAGAGAAACGAGGCGAAGCATAATGGGAAGCTTCACGACGGTGCGAGAATGCGACGTCTGCCACGGCAAAGGACAGGTACCAAAGGAACTTTGTAAATTTTGCAATGGTGAAGGCGTGCGGCGAGTTGAGCAAGAAATCGACATAAACATTCCGGGCGGTATTGAAAATGGTGAAATGATGCGCTTGACCGGACAGGGGGAAGCGATGCGAAACGGCGTGCCAGGTGATCTCTATGTAAAACTTCACGTCCGCCCGCATCCAAGCATCAAGAGAGAAGGACAAAATTTGATAAGCAATTTACCGATTAAACTAAGCGACGCGCTTCTCGGCGCCAATTACAAAGTGGAAACACTGGACGGCGTTTTAGAGGTCAAAATACCCGCCGGTGTCAAACACGGCGAGATGCTCCGCATAAAAGGGAAAGGAGTTGTATCCGGTTTGCGACGAGGTGATTTTCTTGTACGCCTCGCAGTGGAAATGCCGAATAAGCTGTCGCGAACCGCTAAAAAATTAATCGAGGAATTGCGTCGAGAAGGCATTTAAAATATTTACAAATTGACAAAGTGTTGTGCAAAAGTAAGGGGTTCGACCCCTTACTTTTGTTATAGTAATGCATATAAAATGGCAAGAAAAACGGTACCGCTAGTTAACGGTGAAATTTATCACATCTTTAACCGCGGCTCGAACAAACGCGAAATTTTTTTGGATAAATGGGACTTTTTGCGCTTTTACAACACTCTGACACTATTCAACTGTGAAAGCCCGGTTAAAAGCTACCGCCTGGCCCAGAGCGTGAAGCATACCGGCGAACGCCGGCTTGTTAGCATTTTGGCATACAGTTTGTTGCCTAATCACTTCCACCTCTTATTGGAGCAAGAAATTGAAGGCGGTGTAAGTGAGTTTTTAAAACGACTTGTCGGGGGATACACATCCTACTTTAATGAACGTTATGAGCGCAGCGGGGTGCTTTTTGATGGCACATACAAACGCGTATTAGTGACACGCGATGCGCAATTTAACTACTTGTTCAACTATGTAAATGAAAATCATTATGTGCACGAGATCCCGCGCCCGGAAGAAATTATTTATTCAAGTTCCTTGCATTATCAAAAAAAAATTAGCAGTAAAGCTATTGCCGAGCGTCATTCAAGTATTCCCGAGACCTACAATTTAAAATCAGCGATTGAGCTAGCTAAGGATATTTACAGACGAAGGAAGGAGGAGAAGCATAATTTGACTTTAGAATAAAATGTTTTATAAAAGTAAGGGGTTCGACCCCTTACTTTTTATCCAGAAAAGTACGAAGTGGCCATCATCTGAAAGACTTATAATTAGTGCCATGGACGCCGCTGCCATAATTTCCTTTTTGCAGGAGTCGTTGTTTGTCATTGTTGTCTTTGTCTGCTTTCTTTTTTACGCGCTGGCACGCGGACGTCAAGCGCTTATCAACGTCATCATGAGCCTGTATTTGGCTCTCCTTATATCGCTTAAATTTCCTTACTACGATTTTATTCTTGGACGAGGCGGCAGCGAGAGAAACGAGGCGATTTTGATGATCGCAGTTTTCGCTGTCTTTGCCATTTTTTCAGTTTTGCTTTTTGGGCGTTTGATGCCGAGCGAGTTTGATGAAGGCACTTTCGAAAGTTTCGGCAAGAAAATCGCTTTCGCGCTCGCGGGGACGGTGCTTATCATGGCCTACAGCTACCACGCCCTCCCGATCACGGAGCTGATTGATCCTGGTTCGCCGATACAGCAACTATTTGCACCGAATGACTGGTTCTTCTGGTGGCTAATCCTTCCTTTGGTGGTTTTGTTTTTTCTATAAGGCACGTGCCAGCAAAAAAAGCGAGACAAAACCTAGTACTATGCCGACTACCTCGGATTTTGAATAAGTCTCGTTAAAAATAAAAATTCCGGCAATTAAAAGAAAGCAGACGGTGGAAACAGCATAGATCAAGCCCAGCGAACCTAATTTGACGTGCTTCATAACGAAAAACCAGCCAACGGCCGCCAGCATATATACCAAAACGCCAAGAACCAAGGACCATAACACTACATATTTTTTTTCATCGCTGCCCGAATATTTAATAAAAGTGTCGCCTACAGTTTCTACCAGACTCAGCAAGACGATCATTGAGGCTACTATCCAGAGTGACATAAATAAAATTTAATTTAAACACATAAATTGACTTTTCTGTCCGCCGTTCATGCTAACCTATTATGAAGTCAGTTGTCATTATAACTTTATGAATAGTGCAATAATGATCTCCATCATGGCACTAGCCGCGCTCAGCGTGTTCAGTACCTATTATAAGTATATTGTTTTGCGGGATTTTTCGTATGACGTCAAGCCGGTCGAAGAATTTACTGAGAACGACTTTTAGAGACAAGTTGCGTCCACCACTCATTATCCATCGTAAGGTATATGTAGATGACGCGAACAAAGTGAAGCCGGGATTGCAAGCCGGCCTTTTCGCGAAACGCCTAATTAGGAAAGGGGAGACTATCTTCATCGCTAAGGGCAAAAAGATATATATTGATGTTCGAACTAAAAAACAATCCTCCAGTTATCCGAACGCAATCGGCATTAAAAAAGGCTGGTGGCTGGATCCCGAGCCCGGGAACCCGCTTAACTACTTAAATCACTCATGTGCTGCCAACGTGGGGATCAAAGGCGAAGTAACCTTTGTCGCGTTACGTGACATAAAAAAAGACGAGCATCTGACTTTGGATTACAGCATTTCTGAAAACGATCCGCTTTGGACCTTGGGCAGGAGATGTAAATGCGGCAGCAAAAAATGTAGAAAAATCATTCGCTCGATACAGAGCCTTCCGGTTACACTATACAAGAAGTATTTGCCATTTATTCCGGAAATATTTCAGCGCTCTTACAAGGAGGCGCACCCGCGACTTAAACTATGAACATTGACATTACTCCATACGCCGAGCTTTGCGAGTGGGCTCCAGCCACGTGGTTGGTGGTGTCGCAGAATGTCTTTGATCCGCTTATTTATTATTCGCATCTGGTTCCCATACTGCTGTCACTGCCGCTCGCTGCGTTTGTATTTCTGCAAGAACCGAGCAAGCGTTTGAATCAGTACTTTCTCCTCACGACTCTGCTGTTTTCGCTCTGGTCTTTCGGTGATCTGGTACTGTGGGCCAATGACCAACCACAGGTCATAATGTTCGTCTGGTCATTGCTCATACTCATCGAGCCTTTGATTTACATTATCGCGTTTCTGTTCGCCTACGCGGCACTTTATAAGCAGGATCCGAGTCTGAAGACGAGCGTTTTTTTGGCGCTCCTCATTTTGCCGATTATAGTCCTGCTGCCGACAACTTTTGCCATTTCCAGTTTTAACCTGACTAACTGCTGGCGGGAGGTGAACGAAGGCGGTCTGGTGTTCTACGGATATGCAATTCAAGTAATTATTGTCTTCGTTCTCCTTTACCACACTATGCACTACTATCTCACGACAAAAGAAACTTTGGTTGATGTGCGGAGAGCCATACTGGCGTCTATTGCTACCTTGTGTTTTCTTTTGGTTTTTGCGTTTGGAAACATTGTAGGAAGCTTGTTTGAAAATTGGGTGATCGGCCAATATGGCATCTTCGGGATGCCGATAATGATTGGCCTGATGGCGGTGGTAATACTTAAATACAAAATCTTTAATACCAAAATTTTTACCGCGCAATTACTAGTCGCGATATTGGCCATACTCACATTCAGCATATTATTTGTGCAGGAACTTGAAACGGTGAGAAACGTCTCGCTGGTGACTTTCGGTTTGGTGCTGCTGCTTGGCACCATTCTTATAAGAAGTGTGCGCAGTGAAATAAAATCACGCGAAGAAATAGTCTACATGGCAACAAATTTGGCCGGCGCCAATATGAGACTGGAAAGGCTGGACAAAATGAAGTCTGAATTTGTCTCCATCGCCTCGCACCAACTGCGAAGTCCGCTCACAGCCATTCGTGGTTATACCTCAATGCTTCTCGAAGGTTCATATGGAAAGTTGCCGCAAAAGGCGAAGGAGGCGCTGCAAAAAATCAATGAATCCAGCCGCTTCATGGCGCTTTCTGTCGAGGATTATCTCAATGTTTCTCGCATTGAATCCGGAAATATGAAATACAACTACTCGGAGGTCGGCATTAAAGAGCTGGCTATGCAAGTCGTCGATGAACTGCGGCCGGTCGCCATCAAGCGCGGACTGGTGTTGACGCTTAGGTCGAAATTAAGTGGAAGCGGAATAATCAGGGTGGACGTAGGCAAAGCCAAGCAAGTATTGCAAAATTTGATAGACAACTCAATGAAGTACACGCCAAAGGGCTCGGTTAAGGTACTAATCAGAGATGAACCAAAAAGCAAGAAAGTTTTTGTTGACATCGTGGACACCGGTATCGGTATGTCCGAGGAAACACTGCAAAATGTTTTTGAAAAGTTCGAACGGGCGCGAAACGCGAACGAAGTGAACGTAACCGGAACCGGACTCGGTCTTTATCTTGCCCGCACAATGGCGCGCGCGATGAAAGGAGACGTGCGTGCCGCTTCAGAGGGCGAGGGAAAGGGTTCGATTTTTACTGTTGAATTTCCCGCAGTTAAGGCTTAGTGAGACTTTGAGAAAACACTTAGTTTTGCTAGTATTTTCTCATGGCTATAACGTCTAAAAAACGCCTCTTGACAGGAATCCAATCTTCTGGCGTGCTGCATATCGGTAATTATTTCGGTATGCTGAAGCCCTTGGCAGAAATGTATCAAGATTACGAAAGTTTTTTGATGGTGGCTGATTACCACTCTCTCACTTCGCTTAAGGATCCGGCGCTTGTGCGTGAAAATATTATCAATTCCGTGAAGGACACTCTTGCCGTTGGAATTGATCCGAAAGAGGCAGTGATTTTTAAACAATCAGATGTGCAAGAGCACACCGAACTCGCGTGGATCCTTAACTGTCAAGTGACAGTGCCTTTTTTGCAACAAGCTCACGCGTACAAGGACAAGGTCGCGAAAGGCTTAGAGGCAAACGCCGGGCTTTTTACTTACCCGATGCTTATGGCAGCGGACATATTGCTTTACGACGCCGAAGTCGTTCCAGTCGGCAACGACCAGAAACAGCACGTCGAATACGCGCGCGAAGCGGCATCAAAGTTTAATCAAAACTACGGCGAAACTTTTGTAATGCCGCAGGAAAAAATTAGTGAAGGTGTTGGCACCGTGCCGGGCACGGACGGACAAAAGATGAGCAAGAGTTATAAGAACACCATTCCGCTTTTTGGCTCGCGCGAGGAAATTCAGAGAGCGGTGATGCGCATTGTTACCGATTCTGCCGGAGAAAGGCCCCAAAATGTTTATGCTATTCACAAATTGTTTAGGAGCGAAGCTGAGTTGGAGAAATTGTACGAAAAAGATAAAGGACAGTATAAAAATCTAAAGGAGGCT
>CAYZRD010000020.1:4828-9480 GCA_964480015.1 uncultured Candidatus Saccharibacteria bacterium | reverse complement strand
GGCGACGATGCCGAAGATTTCGCGCGCATATTGGTGGAGATGTACCGCCGCTACGCGGAGAGCAAAAACTGGGACGTTTCCGTCCTTGATGAAAACCAAAACGACCACGGCGGCTACCGCAATATCGTCTTGGAAATCGCTGGCAAAGACGCCTACGGTACGCTAAAGAAAGAATCGGGAGTGCACCGCCTGGTGCGCATTTCGCCCTTCAACGCGAACGACAAGCGTCAAACATCATTCGTGCTGGTGGAAGTGTCTCCGGAAATTGAGGACGGCAAAGCCGTTGAATTTAATGATGAAGATTTGGAAGTGACTTTCGCGCGCTCGGGCGGCGCCGGCGGACAAAACGTAAACAAGCGTGAGACCGCGGTACGCATTACGCACAAGCCGACCAATATTTCCGTTCACGTTTCTAGCGAACGCAGCCAACAGCAAAACAAAGAGAAAGCCCTCGCGCTTCTATCCGGAAAGGTTTTCGCCTTTAATGAAGAACAGCGCGAGCGGGAATTGCGCGGCCTCTCAATAGAGAAATCGGTCAAAATCGAGTGGGGCAGCCAAATACGTTCCTACATACTCCATCCTTATCAACTGGTTAAAGATCACCGAACGGGCGTTGAAATCCGCAACGTTGACGCTGTTTTGGGCGGTGATATACAGTCTTTTCTAGACGCGGAGCATGAACTCCGATAAAATGTACAGGCTGGTTTAGAAGTTTGAAAAATCAGTAAAGTGCGAGACGCAAAGAAAATGCGAGGAGGCGTATTCGAATATACGACGACGAGGGATAGAGGCTCCGCAACGAAGCAATTTGCGAGTTTTCGAACTAATAGCTTATGATTTATTTTGACAAAGTATCAAAGTGGTACAACGGTGGAGAATCAATAGCCTTAGAAGACATAACTTTTCAAGTCGCTCCGCACGAGTTCGTTTCCATCGTCGGCCATTCGGGCGCCGGCAAATCCACCCTTCTTAAAATGCTCATTGCTGAAGACTATCCTTCCGAGGGGAAAGTTTTTTACGAGTCTTTGGACATTCACAGCATTCCCAAAGTCAAATTGCCGAAGTACCGCCGCAAGATAGGCACGGTCTTTCAAGATTTCAAACTTTTACCGCACAAAACCGCTTTTGAGAACATCGCTTTTGCGATGGAAGCGAACGGCCGTTCCGATGAAGAAATCGCGGAGAATGTGCCGCAGGCTCTCGCTCTTGTTGACCTCGAAGATAAGATCTGGAATTTTCCGCACGAACTCTCCGGCGGTGAAAAACAGCGCCTGGCAATCGCCAGAGCCATCGTCAACCAGCCGGACATAATCATCGCCGACGAGCCGACCGGCAACCTTGACCCGATCGCGACTTACGAAGTGGTGCAAATCCTTAAGAAAATTAACGACCTCGGCACCACGGTTATCCTCACAACCCACAACAAGGGCGTGATCGATGAGCTCGGACGAAGGGTCATTACTCTCGACGAGGGCAGGATAGTGCGCGATGACGCGGAGGGGAGGTATGTGCTTTGAAATAGGGAGGCGGTGGCTGACCATATTTCAAAAGCATCTGCCTAAATTTTTTACAGACCTTGTTGAATTTATTGGCAGCAAACTAGTAATGGCGTGTATAATCTTTATTATGGAACTCAAAAAATTTGGGCGGATGGAAGTTTTTCTAAACTCGTTTCGCTCGCTAAGAAAAACTAACCATGCTCTGGACATCATTTAAAAGAGTAGTGCGTTCCGGCTTCGTCGGTTTTTGGCGCAATGCCTTCGTGTCGCTCGCTTCCATTTTCATCATGACTGTGGCGCTTTTTGTCATCGGCGCGACCATGCTTCTTGATCAGGTGCTTGGCGCTTCGCTTGCGCAAATAGAAGGCAAAGTTGATATCAACGTATATTTTGACGTTGGCGCCAGCGACGAGAACATGGCCGCGTTAAAAAGTCGCCTAGAAGCCCTGCCCGAAGTTGCCGAAGTAACTTTCACGTCTAGGGAAGAAGCGCTCGCTGCTTTTGAAGAGCGTCACCGCAACGACGAGCTGACCATCCAGGCACTTGAAGAACTTGAAGAAAATCCTCTCGGCGCTTCGCTAGCGGTTAGGGCCCATAACACTTCGCAGTATGAAAGCATTGCCAATTTTCTTAACGAACAGCAAGCGCTGGAACAGCCATCGGCTCCGGTCATAGACAGGGTCAATTTTATTAAAAACAAAGAAGCCATAGACAAACTGACTTCCATTATCGACGCGGTAGAGAAGGCGAGTGTCATCACCATGGCGGTGCTCATTATCGCCGCCGTGATGATCACCTTCAACACCGTTCGCTTGGCCATTTACACGACTCGCGAAGAAATTTCCGTCATGCGGCTTGTCGGCGCTAGCAACACCTTTATTCGCGGGCCGTTCATGCTCCAGGGCGTGATGTACGGTCTCATCTCCGGCGTGTTGGCGATTCTGATAATTTACCCGATTCTCATTTGGCTCGGGCCGGGCACGGAAACCTTTTTTCAGTTCAATATCTTTGACTATTTCGTCTCGGAATTTGCCTATATGTTCCTGGTAATCGTCGGTTCCGGAATGATTCTTGGTCTTATTTCCAGCGTCCTTGCGGTCTCGCGCTATCTCCGGGTTTAGAAAATACAAAATCAAAGACAACTCGGCCGGCGCGAAGGCTTTCGCGCCGGCTTTTATTCCTATCGTCGGCCCTCGACAAGCTGGGTGATCAACTGCCGCAGCCCCTCGACCGTATCAACCGCGACGACGCGGCCGCCCGCGGTGGTCACCACTTTTCCGCTCTTGCAATCGTATGACACAATTACATAAAGCGGAGGATGGTCACCATTTATCATAAAGACCATGTCCAGAATTTGGACAATGCCTCCTTCAGTCTTGCGGCAAATGCAACCGCGCCGAATCATTCGGCCTTGCTGTTGCCAGCGCAAACACAGCTCTTCCGGCAACACTTTTTCTAGAAGTTGCAACTCTTCTCCGCGAGTTGCGGTATCCGCTCCTGCTTGGAGTACTGCCGGACCAAGGTCGGCAATTCGCCAAAGCAAATCCTTGAGCGAGCTCATCTCTGTCTCCTCGTGTTGGCTCTCCGAGCGGAGAGCGGTTGTCGCAAAAATAAAAAATAGGAACCTTGCCCAATTAAGTTTACCGACTTTTTCTTGCAAGGCAATCAAAGTTATCCAGACTAAGGAAAATTCCTAAGGCGAAGCCTCTTTGTTATGCATCCCTGAACCAAGAAAAACTTTATAGTGAGTGCTACACTAGGTTCAGTGATAGAAAAAAACTGAAGAAAGGCAGAGGGCTGTAAAATTGAGGAAGTTAGGTAAGACCTATAATGAGATTTTGAAAACAATTCCAGTCGCCAAGTCTACACTCTCACTTTGGCTACGCAAAGTTGACCTTACCAAACCACAGCGACAGCGTATAACTGAGCGACGAAAAGCGGCTCAGCAGAGAGGCGGAGCGAGAAGGCATAAAATACGTTTGGATCAAACCAACTCAATTATCATTGAGTGCAAAAAAGACGTCGAGAATTTATCGAACCGTGATCTGTTTCTACTTGGCATCGCATTATATTGGGCGAAGGGCAGTAAACAAAAAGAATATCGGCCAAGCGTGCTTACACAGTTTGCAAACTCTGATCCTCACATGGTCAAACTTTTTATTAAATGGTTATTTGAATTCGGAAATGTGACAGCAGACAATTTGCTAGTCACGGTTCATTTACACAAAAATCATATCGAGAGACTTGAAGAA
This sequence comes from uncultured Candidatus Saccharibacteria bacterium, assembly GCA_964480015.1. Taxonomy (GTDB): domain Bacteria; phylum Patescibacteriota; class Minisyncoccia; order Phycocordibacterales; family UBA918; genus OLB19. Next base: position 5,729 of record CAYZRD010000020.1, on the reverse strand, counting down.
ATAACCGAATATTGGAGCTCCATTACCAGTTTGCCCAGAAGTCAATTTACTAAACCGATCTTAAAAAAACACAATCCAAAGTCCAAAAGAAGAAATACCGGTGACACGTATAAAGGTCTGGTATCCATCAGAGTGAGACGTAGTACAGAATTGAACCAGCGAATAAATGGCTGGTTTATGCTATAATCGCCGCCACGAACAATTAATGCCGGGTGGTGTAACGGTAGCACAGAGGCCTTTGGAGCCTCCAGATCTTGGTTCGAATCCAAGCCCGGCAGCACGAACGAAGTGAGTAATGCGGGACTTGGATTCGAACCCTTTCATTCCCGTGGAGGAAAGTATTGAAAACCGAGAGGTTTTCAAAGTCAGGGGGTCGGGGATGAAAGATGTGTCTATGTGAGTATTCCAAGCCCGGCAGCAATGATGACTGTAGTATGCAACCCAAAGAAGCAATCCAAGAAATACTCCAGAAAATAGACTCTCCTAAGGATGTTGTGCAGAAATATACTAGCCTTCTTAGCAGAAGGCGCACTTGTTCGTGATGAAAATCCGACCAGCCATTTTTGTTCGTATTTTCTTCCATATAGATTGAAGGATAAGAAAATTTTCTTGGAAGCCCACAAGAAGTCAGGACTTTGATTAGCGCCAGGAGGTCACATTGACTCTGGTGAGACGCCTAGCGGAGCCGCGGAACGAGAGATGGTGGAGGAGCTTGGCGTACAACAGAAAATTGGTGCGGCAGAACTTCTCACTATTACTTATATTAAAAAAGACGTGCGATCTTGTGCCGTACACTACGATATCTGGCATTTTGTTCCCCTTGATAATCGTGAACTACCGACGAGTAAAGAAGGCGAGTTTGATGATGCACATTGGTTCACGTTGGATGAAGCGAGAAAGA
>CAYZRD010000020.1:0-4750 GCA_964480015.1 uncultured Candidatus Saccharibacteria bacterium | reverse complement strand
GAAAGATTGTTACGGACGAAAGCAACCCCAAGGCCTTTGACTTTGTAGAGAAAAATTTCTTCGTCTAGTTTTGAAAATAGATCAGACACCTTTTCTTATATTGAAGTCCAAGCTGGCGAATTTTATTTTGAATATGGTCGGACAAAGTAAATCCATTTCACAGCAACGAATTTGCTTAGTTATACCCCCTAGGGGTATAATGGTCGGGATGAAAGCCGATACCAAAAAGCAAATGCAAAATCGCCTTCGGCGCGTCGAGGGGCAAGTGCGCGGACTCCAAAAGATGGTCGATGAGGGCGCGTATTGCATCGATATAATCACGCAATCTTCGGCGATAAGAAGCGCTCTCTCGTCCGCTGAAGACCTAATGCTTCAGAATCATCTCCAAGAGCACGTTATTCATCAGATGAGGCGGGGAGAAGAAAAAAAGGCGGTTGGCGAAATTATCAAAGTATTTAAAAGGGCTAAGCGTAAATAATATGGAACAAAATAACAACAACACGATCATCGTAGGACTTTTATCACTCATTCTCGGACTCCTGCTCGGCTACTTCCTAAGCGCCAGCGGAGCGGCAAACCGCGTGCCGTTTATGTCGGGCATGATGGGAATGATGGGCGGCGAAACAATGGAAGAGGAAATGGACGAAATGATGGGGCACGGAGCCGGCGATGAGTTCGTTGACGGCGACGGTGCTATGAGCCACGCGATGGACGAGATGATGCTTGGTTTTCGCGGCCTTACGGGCGAAGCTTACGAGGAGATGTTCCTTCGCGGCATGATAGTTCACCACCTCGGCGCTATCGAGATGGCACAGGAGCTTCTGAAGCAAACGAAGCGTCCGGAACTTATCAATCTCGCGAACAACATTATCGCCAGCCAAACCAAAGAGGTGAACGACATGCGTGCTTGGCACGAGGCGTGGTTTGGTAACAACTAATAACTGTATGCAGAGCAATTGGATTATCGGGGGCTTGGTCATTGTGGTTGTCGTTATAGTCGGCGCGATGGCGTCAAAGAATTTCGTGAATACGAATGAACCTGAACCAGAAGCGCCGGCCGTAAAGGGCGTGGCGGTGACGCTTTATAAATCGCCAAGTTGCGGATGTTGCGGGCAGTATTCCGCTTATCTTGAAGGGAAGGGCTATGATATGGACGTGAAGTTAGAGAATGATATGTCCGTTATCAAGGAACAATTCGGCGTTCCTTACGGACTTGAGAGCTGCCATACGATGGAAGTCGAGGGGTATGTGGTCGAGGGACACGTGCCGGAGGAGGCAATCGCGAAACTGCTCGTCGAGAAACCGGATATCAAGGGTATCGGCATGGGCGGTATGCCAAGCGGCTCGCCGGGTATGCCGGGACCGAAAAACGCCGACTTTGTGATTTACGAGATTACCAAGGACGGCGAGAAAGGCGAAGTGTTTATGACGATTTAAAGCACCATGGCGCACGAACATCATCACGGTCATAATCATACAGCTGATTCCGACAACCCCTCCTTCGCTAAAGCTACGGAGGGCAAACACGCCGGCCATCACACCGCCGATTTCTTGCAAAAATTCTGGCTTTCCCTCGCTATCACCATTCCGATATTTTTTTATTCTGAGATGGCGATGAAAGTTTTCGGGATTCGCGGGCCGGAATTTTTTGGTTGGCAATACGCGCTCTTGGCCCTTGGTTCGGTCGTCTATTTTTACTGCGGCAAAGTTTTCCTGGTCAGCGCTTATCAGGAACTCAAAGCCCGTCTTTCGGGCATGATGACGCTTATCGCCATCGCCATCACTGCGGCTTTTGCCTACAGCATTTTCTCCATTCTTTCTGGAGGGATGGACGAGCTTCTTTTTGAACTTTCCTCGCTTGTAACCATTATGCTCCTTGGGCACTGGATAGAAATGAAATCGGTGGAAGGAGCGCAAGGGGCGCTTAAGGAATTATCAAAACTGCTTCCGGATACGGCGGAAGTGCTTAGAGGAAGCGAAACCAGAACCATTTCTCTTTCCGAACTTAAGGTCGGCGACGTGGTACTCATCAGGCCGGGCGCCAAGATACCGGCGGATGGCAAGGTGATAGAAGGCGAGTCCGATGTTAACGAATCAATACTAACCGGCGAGTCCAAACCGGTTAACAAAACCTCAGGCCAGGATGTAATCGCGGGTTCCATTAACGGCGGCGCTTCTCTTAAAGTGAAAGTCACGACCATCGGCGAAAAAACTTTTCTCGCCGGCGTGATGCGCTTGGTCGCGGACGCACAGGCCTCGAAGTCGCGCCTTCAAATCCTCTCCGACCAAGCAGCTTTTTATTTGACCATCATCGCTATCGCGGGCGGTGCCATCACTTTCACAGCCTGGCTCTACGTTGACGCCGGTTTTGTGGAAGCATTAAAGCGTCTTGTCGCAGTACTTGTCATCGCTTGTCCTCATGCACTCGGACTCGCGGTGCCGCTTGTCGCCGCTATTTCTACGACCATGGCGGCGAGAAACGGTCTCTTGGTGAGGCAGCGCCTATCTCTCGAAGCGGCGAGAAAAATTGACACGGTCCTCTTTGATAAAACCGGCACGCTCACAAAGGGCGAATTCGGAGTCGTGTCGGTCACCTCGGACGAAGTGCTCGCGCTCGCAGCCGCGGTTGAAACTCATTCCGAGCACCCGATCGGAAAAGCGATACTGAATGAAGCGAAAGCGCGCGGTTTGCGCCTTGGAGAAGCGCGCAACTTTAAAACCATTGCCGGAGCGGGCGCTAGCGCGGACATTGGCGGCCATGAAGTGTTTGTCGGCCAGCGCGGGGGCAAAGATATTGTGGTTGAAAAAGACGGCGAGGAGATCGGCACCATAGTCGTTGCCGACAGCGTTCGTCCCGAGGCCAAGGAGGCAGTAGAAACGCTCAAAAAATCCGGTATCTCCATCTCGATGATCACTGGAGATTCAAGGGAAGTGGCCAAGGAAGTGTCGGCGGAACTCGGCATCAACGAATACTTCGCGCGCGTGCGCCCAGAAGAAAAATCTGAGAAAGTTAAATTGCTTCAGAGCAAAGGCAAAAAGGTCGCGATGGTGGGGGACGGCGTCAATGACGCTCCGGCGCTTACGGCGGCCGATCTCGGTATTGCTATCGGTGCGGGCACGAACGTCGCTATCGAGTCGGCCGGAATTGTGCTCGTAAAAAACGATCCGCGCGATATTCCGAAAATCTTCAACCTCTCGCGCCTCACTTACAACAAAATGCTCCAAAATCTTTTTTGGGCGACGGGCTACAACGTAGTTGCAATTCCTTTGGCGGCCGGCGCTCTCGCTTACAAAGGCATCATCCTCGAACCCTGGCTCGCGGCAATTTTCATGTCAGCCAGCACGGTCATCGTGGCCCTGAACGCGGTTTTGCTAAGGCGGCAAAGTTTGTAATCCACCAAAAGTAAGGGGTTCGACCCCTTACTTTCTGTTTTCTAAGCTATTGGTTTGACAAAAATTGTTTTATTGCTCCGGCGGACGTTTGCTATACAAGAAAGCGAGAGCGAGTGTGGCCATGGTGAGACCAAAGTCGCGCACTCCAATAGCTGAAAAGCCGATCTCGTAAGTGATGAGCGCGAGGTGCGCGGTTAAAAGAAAGGCGACAGGACGCACCAGAATGCCGACTGCGAGCATTGAGCCGAGGATGACTTCAAGTGAACCATTGAGAAGCACTATCATCGCCGGCGGGATGTTTAAAAAATCAACCGCCCAGGTAGGCACCCAGCCGACCCAATTCACGCTATCGAAAAGTTGAGAGAAGCCAAACCACAAATAAACCGCCGCGAGGCCTAGGCGCAAAATGTGAAGACCGATAGCGTTTCGCCGGCTTTTCATGATTATTGTTTCAACTCGCCGATTTTAAAGCCGGCAAGCGTCGTTTCCGGCTTTGGCGAGCCGCCGTGTTGCGCGTTAAACTTTGCCGAGCCGTCGGTGCCGCAAAGCCGAATAATTTTATCCGGGCCGCCAGGGTGGTTCGGTATCCAGCTCGTAAGGTCGTAGACATTGCCGTTGATGGCGCTCCAACAACTTTGCGCGCTGTTGTGTGCGGCCACTTCTGCCATCGTAAATCCGCCGGTTGAGGGAGTAGGCGAAGGCGTGGTGCCGACATTATCATCGTCATCTTCCGTTTCGTCTTCGTCCTCACTTTCATTATCATCGTCCCGATTTTGATTTGAGGACGAGTTGACATTCGTCGATTCTGCGGAATCATTAGCCGCGTTATTAGAAAAGGATTTTAAAGAAACGGTTTTTTGCCAGTAGACTGTGCCTCCGGTGCCGACAATAAGCGCAAGCCCGAGGACGACGAGTAAGGTTTTTGACATAACGAGTCTGCTTATTGTACCTTAATTCAATCAAGGTACAATGAGCAAAATTGTAAGTAGTAAATTTGATAAATATGGCAAACAAAGCTAAATATGTAGACGGCTTCGTGTTGGTGGTCCCTAAGAAAAACATTGCCAAATACAAGAAGATGGCTAAGGAAGCGAGCGGCGTTTGGAAAAAATTTGGCGCGCTCGACTATAAGGAATGCATCATGGATGATGCACAGCCGCCGCTTGTAACTTTGACTTTTCCCAAAATGGCGAAGGCGAAACCAAGTGAGACGGTGTGGTTTTCTTTCGTTACTTATAAATCACGCCAGCATCGCGACGCCGTTAACAAAAAAGTGATGGCTTATTTCGATAAAAAGTACGCCAAAGCCAGGATGGAGATGCCTTTCGACATGAAGCGTCTTGCTTACGGGGGTTTT
>CAYZRD010000019.1:8659-9941 GCA_964480015.1 uncultured Candidatus Saccharibacteria bacterium | reverse complement strand
GGATGAAAAACAAGGACAATCAAATTCGCTTGGATGCTCTATTGCCGCATTTAAAGATAGTGAACCCCGTGGCGGCCAAAAAAAGTACGGCGCTCTCCAATAAAACCCTTGTTTTTACGGGCACTCTTTCGCTCCTCTCTCGCGACGAAGCTAAGGAATTGTCGCGGAAAGCCGGCGCGCAAGTGTCTTCCAGCGTGTCTCGAAAAACCGATTTTGTTGTTGCCGGTTCCGACCCGGGCAGCAAAGCCGAAAAAGCGCGCGAGCTTGGCGTCAAAATTATTTCCGAGGCGGAATTTCTAAAACTCGTCAGTTAATGGTAATATCGGCGGATAATGATTTTAACTCGCGCCGTGGCTAAGACCTTAAGCCCTAACTCCCTAGAATTATGACAAAGGAAGAAATTTTGCACCTCGGCACGCTTTCGCGCATCAAACTCACTGATGAGGAGGCGGAAAAACTGCACACCGAAATCGACTCCATTCTCGAATATGTAGGCCAGATAAACAACATTGTTGCCAAGGGTAACCTTACCAAGAAAGTAGGTCCGGTCTTCAACGTTTTTCGAGAGGATGAGGTGACAAATGAGCCCGGTGAATATACCCAGGACCTGGTCGAGGCCTTTCCCAAACGCGATGGTGACTACTTGAAGGTTAAGAAAATTTTAAACCCCGATAATTGAAGATGGCGGCGCGGCGAAGCCGCGCCGCCACTAGTCCCTAAACCCTGGTCCCTAGTTCCTAAATTTATGACTATTTCCGAATTGAGAAAAAAGTTTATCGCCGGCGAATACACGCCCAGAGAGGCGCTTACTGATTCACTTAAAATAATTGAGGAAAAAGACAAGGACATCCACGCCTATCTGGATGTTTTTGCTGACGCGAAAGAGGCCGCAGAACGGGCGGCCGAAATCTACAAAGAAAAAGGCGCTGGAAAGAAGCCGCTTCTTGGCGTACCGATAGCAGTAAAAAACAATATTTTAATCAAGGGTAAACGGGCCACGGCGGCTTCAAAAATACTTGAAAATTACGTAGCGGTTTACGATGCGACCATAATAAAGAAACTCGCGGACGCCGGAGCGGTGTTTGTCGGTGCAACCAACCTGGATGAATTCGCCATGGGTTCTTCAACCGAAAACTCCGCCTTCGGCCCTTCCAAAAATCCCCACGATACTTCGCGCGTTCCCGGCGGGTCTTCCGGCGGTTCGGCCGCCGCGGTCGCCATGGGTTCGGTCGTGGCCGCTATTGGCACCGATACCGGCGGTTCCATCCGCCAGCCGCCGGCC
>CAYZRD010000019.1:0-8569 GCA_964480015.1 uncultured Candidatus Saccharibacteria bacterium | reverse complement strand
GGCACCGATACCGGCGGTTCCATTCGCCAGCCGGCAAGCTATTGCGGATTGGTAGGCCTCAAACCGACTTACGGCGCGGTTTCTCGCTACGGACTTATCGCCATGGGTTCGTCGCTCGACCAAGCCGGCACGCTTACAAATTCCGTCGCTGACGCGGAGTTGCTTTTTGGAGTGATGTCGGGCAAAGATGAAATGGACATGACCACAATCGGGCCGGATACTCACCCAGCCGTAGAGGTTAAAGAAAAATACACTTTCGGCGTACCGCGAGACTTTCTCAAAGGCGGCGTCGATGACGACGTGATGGAACGTTTCGAGGCACATATAAAAATGTTAAAAGACGCCGGGCATACGGTGGTGGATATTGAATTACCGCTTTTTGAAAAAGGCTTGGCCGCGTATTACATCGTGATGCCGGCTGAAGTTTCTTCCAATCTCGCGCGCTACGACGGTATGCGCTACGGTCTCCGAGTGGAAGGCGAGGACTTGCTTTCTGAATATCTCAACTCCCGCGCCGCCGGTTTTGGCGCTGAAGCAAAGCGGCGCATATTGCTCGGAACTTATGTGCTTTCCTCTGGCTACTATGATGCTTATTACGGCAAAGCCGAAGCGGTAAGAGAAATGATGCGGCGGGAATTGAATGATGCTTTCAAATCGGTGGATATTGTGCTGACGCCGACAGCTCCGACGCCGGCATTTAAGTTCGGCGAAAAATCGGATCCGTTATCAATGTATCGCCAAGACATTTTCACGGTCCCGGTCAATCTTACCGGCGTGCCGGCACTCTCCATTCCCATGGGTACTGTAAAACGCGAAGCCAAAGAGCTTCCTGTCGGAGTCCAGTACATTGCGCCTCACGCCGGTGAAGGGCGTTTGTTTGATATAGGTAAGCGCATTTATGATAAAATTTTAAATACGAAATCCTAAATCCTAAACAAAATACAAAATTTAAACACCAAGTCGTTGTGAAGATTGTTTTATTTCGTATTTAAGATTTCGGTATGATTTTGAGTTTAGAATTTCGAATTTCGTCCCTCATTTTTTATGGGTGATAGCAACGACGTTCTATTTAATGAGTATTCGCTGGATTTTTTCGCTTTCCTCGGGCTTTTCTTTGAGCGTATCTTTGGCGGCGGCGGGAGTGGCGCCAGCGCGGGAGCGGGGGCGGAAGACTTGGCGCTTGGAATCATAAATTGGCTAAGCAACGCCTGGAGCATTTTTACGGTTTTCTCCTGGTTCGTCTCGGCGCTTCTCATCTTTGGCATCATCTACGCTTACATTCGCCACGGCCAATTAGGACTCGTGGAGGTTGAAGGACTGCTTCACGATGAGCGTTTGTATCAGGAATTATACGAGAAGGCGGAGGGCAATCGGCGTTGGCTTGACGTCGAAATGCATATTGAAAGTGAAAACCCGAACGACTGGAAACTGGCCATCATTGAGGCCGATGTGATGCTGGAAGAAATTTTGGAAAATGCCGGCTACGCCGGAACGACGATAGGGGACAAATTGAAAAGCGCTTCGCCGACATCATTCACCACTGTTGACCAGGCGTGGCGAGCTCACCGCGTGCGCAATCAAATTGCTCACGGCGGCGCCGACTTTGTCCTTACTAAAAAAGTGGCGCAGGAAACCATTGCCCAATATAAGATGGTTTTCAAGGAGTTCAATGCCATTTGACAGGCCTTTGCGGTCAAACATCGCAAAGGCCGGCGCATAGCAACCTTCGCGTTACTTGTTGCGGGGCCCGGAATCGAACCGGGGTCTGGAGGTTATGAGCCTCCCGAGGTACCTCTCCTCCACCCCGCTGTATATTTCAAAAGTAGCCATGACTATACAATATTCGTACGTTCATTGCAAATTAAATGTTGAAGTATGGCCATTTCAATGGTATTCTCATGACCACTACGCCGGCGTAGCTCAGGTAGTTAGAGCATCTCACTCATAAAGAGAAGGTCCCAAGTGCAACTCTTGGCGTCGGCACCAAACCAAAACAACCCGACCAAGTCGGGTTGTTTTGTACATAAAATGGTTAGAGTAATATCCTGTCACGTGATAGAGCGGGAGAGTACCGGTTAAGAAAAAAATTAACCAAAATTTCTTCAAAAAATGGTCGGAAGATATGGCCTACGTGCTAGGATTTTTCGCGGCAGACGGTAGCATGTTGTGCAACAAACGTGGTGCGCATTTCATTGAGTTTCAAATAACGGACAGGCAGGTTCTCGTAGATATCAGACGTTTGATCGGTTCGGATCACAAAATTACTGCACGCATCCGAGATACGAAGTGGAACACAAATTACCGACTGCAGTTGGGAAGTAAAGAGTGGTTTTTTGACTTGCAGAAACTCGGTTTTACCCCAGCCAAGAGCAACACTCTACAATTTCCGAAAATTCCAGAGAAGTTCGTGGCCTCATTCGTCAGAGGATATTTTGATGGAGATGGGGGAGTTTATTTTAAAAGACATGAAATTAAAAATCGCAAAAACCCTAGATGGGTTTTTTACTCGCATTTCACTTTCGGAAGTCGTAAATTTCTTGAAGTCCTGCACAATGCGCTTAAGAGTCATGGAATCAAAGGGGGTTTCGTGGTCGCCAAGTCCAACGACAAGGGTTTTGGTTTAATTTTAAGTCATCGAGACAGTGTTGCATTATGTCGCCTGATGTATAATAATGCCCCTCGTATTTACTTGAAACGTAAGTACGACACTTTTCGTAAAGCGTTGAAAATCCTTTACGGAGAGAAACTGCGGGAGTAGCTCAACTGGTTAGAGCGCTGCCCTGTAAGACGTGCAGCTTTCCGGCCGAAAGGCGGATTGAACTTTCCGGGATATCGGTGAAGGCTAAATCCTGAGAGTAATCGAGGGATATGCGAATACCGAGGGAACCCATTGCATCAAAAAACATAGCATTGGGGCTCCGTAGAGACTAGATACCGGGACACCTAACAGTGAAAACTCACGGTGAAGATATAGTCCACACCATTGTGAAAATAATGGATATAGTGCACGGCAGAGGTTGCGGGTTCAAGTCCCGTCTCTCGCGCAAATCGCCAACCCCAAAGCATTGCTTTGGGGTTGTTGCGATTTTGTAGCGAGAGACGAGACTTGAAAGCCGGAGGCGGGATCGGGAAAAATTTCTGTTAAGAAATTTATTTGTGACCAAGTCCCGTCTCCCAATCCATGCACCGTCATTCCAGTTCACGGCCTTAAACAAGGATTATTTAAATGTGCTATCATAATCCCGTGGGGAAAATTAGCTAATAAATCTATGGATACAGAATCTTTTGAGTCTTCTAATAATCTGAGCGGCACTAACCGCTTCAATTTTAAAAAGTATCTGCCGCACGCACTCATGGTCGGCGCGGTTGTCGTACTCGGCGTCGCGGCCTGGTGGCTGGGCGGCGGGGAAGTTGGCCCCAAAGAAACCCGCGGCATGGAGGGCGCTCCGATCGATGTCGCTTTGGCCTTCTATGAACCGTGGCTTTCCGCGAGACAGGCGGTGGATACGGATCCTTTCATGCAGGGCCTTCACAACTCCATCATCCTAAGCACGGAAATGAGTGGCAAGCTGGCGGAATACGAAGGCAAGCTAGGGGAGGGAGAAGTTGACCCGGTGCTTTGCCAAAGCAAAGTTCCGGAAGGCTTGCGTACGATTCCGGTATACCGCAAGGACGACAAGGCGGAATTCTTAGTGATGTCGGCGGCGAGAGACGCCAGCGGCCAGGCAATCGTTACTCTCCAATCGGAGAACGGCCTGTGGCAGATAACCAACATCACTTGCAGTTCCGGAGAGATTGATCCCAACCAAGGCGAGTTCACCTTCGACAAAGAGGGACAGCTTCTTAAGAATGTCCCCGCTCCGCTTAACTCGCAGTACTGGCACTTGGTCTTTGAAGAAGGGGGAGTATTTGGTCACACCGCGCCGCTTTTCCTCGATGGCGAAAGTATGTGCAACAAGGACGGCAGTGAATCGGTATGCAGTGAGGGTATGCTTCAGGAAACTGCAAGCGTGCACGTGCAAGGCAATATGACCGAGGCCGGGGTGCAGGTTAAACGAATTGAGTTTCGCTAACTTAAGATGACATAACAATAAACGGCGCGGCCGAAGGCCGCGCCGTTTATTGTTATACTAAACACGCAATCTCATCAAGAATTATGCGCGCACTTATAACTTTCAACGCCGTGTACCTTCTTATCGGTTCGTTGTATTTTGCCAAAGATCTAAATTTTGAGTTCATCATCTATGTCGGCCTGATTGTAGCGATCCTAGTCGGCATTTTTAGTACTGTTAACAATACTAAGTTTCCGCTTTGGATGCTGTGGGCTCTGTCCCTCTGGGGACTTTTTCATATTCTCGGCGGTCTTGTAGTGATCGGAGACCATGTGCTATTCGCTCACCGTATCTATCCGTTTTTGGACCTCGGTGGCGAATTTTTCATTCTTAAATACGATCAGTTCGTGCACTTTTATCTCTACGGGCTTGTGGCCATGATGGCTTACCATCTACTGGCGGAGCGTTTGAATGTAAATGAGCATCAGCTTCTCATTTTCTTATTTGCCGTGGCGGGATCACTTGGGGTCAGCGGTTTAAACGAAATCATGGAATTTATGATATCGCTCAATATGCAAAACGGCGTCGGCGGCTATGAAAATACCATGCTCGATATGTGTTTCAATTTTGCCGGCGCTATACTAGGCGCGTGGCTTTATGGACGATTTAGAGTTTCTAAAATTAGTTGATGAAGGAGTTGACGCCTTGCCCAAACAAATTCAAAAGCGCATGAAAAATGTCGCGATTGTTATTGCCGATGAGCCGACGGACGTGCAAAGAAAAGAAAATAATTTGTCTGAAGACGACAAACTTTTCGGTCTCTACGAAGGCGTGCCACAGACCGAACGCGGGCTAGAAGATTTGCCCATTCTTCCTGATAAAATCACCATTTTTAAACTTCCTATACTCGCAAGCTATAGCAAACCGGAGGATATTAAAAAATGCGTGGAGAACACGGTTTGGCATGAAGTCGCTCACCACTTTGGCATGGAAGAAGACGAAGTCGAAAGGGAAGAGCAAAAACGCGGGAAGACGATTTGATGGAGCCACCTCGCAGGATCGAACTGCGGACCTTTGCGTTACGAATGCAATGCTCTACCAACTGAGCTAAGGTGGCGTGGTCAATATCCTAGTATATGAGTGCTTTGTTTTCAACGCAGTTTTTGCTAGGATACACCGACCGACAAATCGGACAAAAGCCAACGTAGCTCAGTCGGTAGAGCGCGTCCATGGTGGGTCGCAAGCCCTGCCCACTACTTTGGAAACGAAGTAGTGAATCCCGAATAACGGTTAAAATCCGTCTATCTGTCATTGATGATGGATAAGTTCGGACAAGACCGTGGCAATCCCGAGTTGCTCAAGGGAAGGCCCGAACGACTGCCAAGGGCGCCCTGGTATCCATTCGATTGGATAGCGGGGCGAAGATACAGTCTAGCCCTCATGAATATATAAAGATGAGGTGTAAGCGAAGGACGAGGTCCCCGGTTCAATCCCGGGCGTTGGCTCCAGAATCAAACTCATTTCTCCACTTCGGACTGACTTCGCACGCTCCGCGTGCGTGATGGCTCGGAACTTTTGCGTACGCTCCGATTGAGTGGGAACTCGACGCCGCCTGCGCCTCGCGGACCGAGGCAGCGTCGTCACGCATAATTTTCTGCTGAAAATTTGCGCGACCCCGCCTCACTCGTCTTCGCTCGCTCCAGCCGTGCAAAGCTCCACGTATTCGCTTTGCACCCCTCGCCCCGTTTCCGCTCTCCATGCTTTTTCATATTTGGCGGGGGAATTCTTCAAAAAATGAATGGGCGGAAATGGGGGCTATTTTAAGAATTTGTTTTTAGGATGTAGGCGCGCGCGTTGACAAAAGTCAGATACGCATGTATAATCAAGCCCAGTTAAGGACTTTAATATTAAAGTTTGCCTTAGCAGAAAGTGCCTGATTTTCGGACTTTTTCTGCTATGGCAAACCCAGGTTGACTGGTTAGGTCCGCTGGCAAGTAGAGAGGTACACCCCATGTCTGGGAACACCCTTTCGCTTGGGCAACAAGCGAACTTCATCGCGGCAGTCGCTAAGGCACTGCCACGAGACATCGACCCCGACATCGCTCGGAATTGGGAGCAGAATGGTGAAGCGCTGACCAAAGTGCTCCGCGAAGCTCTGTGTCCGCCGACGCAATTCGAACGCAACGAACACGACCACATCCTGCTTTCGATTACCGGCCTCAACCTGACCGGCCAGCAGGACATCGACCGACTGACCTCGAAGGGATTCCGGTTCGGTGGATATGCGAGGTCGTGTCTTCTTTCGAGGAAGAAAGATGGCTACGACAAGCTTCACCGGCTGGAGGACGGGCTCAAATATCAGCTCGTCATCGTTCCTGGCAAGGAGGTAGAGCAAAATCGCACGACTGCCGAGTTACGGAAATACGCGGCCAGTTTCGGCTATCAGAAGCCGCTGGCTGGTATCGTCCCACGCCTCCGCGAAGCCGTCTCCGATGAGATGATGGAAAAAATGGGGTTCTGGTATATCGCCGCGCTCCACGACCCCATTACCGATTCTGGCGGCAACCCGCTCGTGCTCAGTGCGGGCCGGTACGGCGACGGTCGTCGGGTCGGCGCGTTCTTCGGCAACCCTGACTTCGAGTGGGGTGACGATGGAGCTTTCGCGTTTCTCGTCCCCGCGAGTTGAACTCGACTTTGGATTCTGTGCGCTTGTACTTGAATCCTTTGTCCTTGGCTCCGCCTCCGGCGGAGCCAAATTTTTATCCATCTTTGGGAGCAAAGCCCTCGCCTTCAGGCGAACCTTTTAAGATGATAGAGTATAACCATGAAACTCTATTGTCGCGGATCGCACACTATCTTGACCTCAAGTACCACCTGGTCTGGACTACCAAATACAAGAAACCCATCTTCGAAGGAAGGTTGGGAGTGCGGATCCGCAACCTCATCAGGGAAATCTGTGATACTGATAGCATAGAGATACTCCGCGGCCACGTCTCCAAAGACCACATCCATATCTTCGTCTCCCTCCCACCCCAGCTATCCATAGCTAAGCTAGCCCAGTACCTCAAAGGCAAGACCGCGCGCAAGATACTCATGGAGAACCCCAAGCTAAACAAATACTTCTGGGGCAAACACTTCTGGAGCCGTGGGTACTTTGCCGCCACCTCGGGAGCAATAACCGACGAGACCATCATGGACTACATCGAACGCCAGGACGAAGATGCGGAGAAACGTGGTTACGACTTCACCGTGCTCGACCTATCCTAACTTCGGGCTTTAACCCACAAACGAAGCCCTCGTCTTATAGGCGAGGGTGGTTCGCTATTCCACAGTGGCCGGAGGCGGCTTCCACGGCTTGGAAATTTTTGATAAAGTGATTAGACAAAACTGTTAAGGAGGCCGAATCCCCAGTTTGCCAGCGTGCTTGTGGGGACGTGATTCAACCGGCGATATCGCTTTTAAAAATATATGCGCCGTCTTAAAGTACCGTATTTCAAACAAGAGACGATCTACACCTGCGGGCCGTCGTCTCTACGGATGATTCTTGGCTTCTATGGCATTCATAATAGCGAAAAGGAGTTGGCTGAGAATCTGGGCACCAATGATGCCATAGGCACCGAACGGGTCCGCATGGGTGAAGTTGCAAAGATGAACGGACTTTTGCCGCACGAGCGGAGCGACGCTTCGCTTGGCGATTTGCGTGCCTTTTTAGACCTCGGGCTTCCCACTATCGTACGTTTTGTCGAACCAAGTCAAAACACCGACCACTACGGGGTTGTTATCGGCATGAGCGATGAAGAGATAGTCATCCACGACCCCTGGAACGGGCCGGAAATGACATACGAATTGGGAATGTTTTTTGTGCGTTGGCCTTGCCAGTATATACGCGGACAGACTTGTTGGATGTTGGGCGTCGGGCCGGAAGCCATATAACTTTTAGTACGCCTCCGCAGTTTTTTATATGAGAAAAAAGCGAAAGGGTTATCTAAATGAAAAAAGTTGTTTTTGCAAGCGCCGGCAATCTCGCGGATGACGGCAAATTGACGGAAGAAATTAAGCTGGCTTATGCGAACTTGCTCGGTCAACTGTCAAAACGCAAAATATGTCATGAAGCTGTCAGGAGACAAATCGATCACATCGTGACGGAAGGGCGGAAGTCGGAGGTACTCTTGTGGTTGTTCCGGGAAGGTGTATTAATCGGCACCGCGCAGGCATCGCTCGTCTACACGCCTTACCCGCGTGCGTATGTAAATTACGTCATCATTGACAGTGAGTGGAGGCGGCAAGGCTGGGGTCGGCGCCTTATGAGCGAGCTCATAAGGCGCATTGCAGCCAAGTGGCCGGAAGTTGGGGAAATTGAATTAACCAGCAATTCGGCGCTTGGTACGCGAGGTTTCTATAAAGGTCTCGGCTTTGTCTTCCGAGATACTGCCGTATACCACCGGCAAATCTGACAAAACGTGCGCGCGGGAAACTCGCAGAGCGAGTTTCCCGCCGTTTTGCTATACGCCAAGTGC
>CAYZRD010000018.1:0-10245 GCA_964480015.1 uncultured Candidatus Saccharibacteria bacterium | reverse complement strand
AACTATGGGAGCAAAACTGCTTATCGGCTGTGGAAGTCTACCTCAAAACCCCAAAATCTCAAGAATCTTATTCGCCAACGGTTCTTCAAGTTCTTCCTCCGGCAAGCGCGCCAGAAGCAAGTCTTCTATATCGTGTACATATTCTTCCGGTATCGGCATAATGATAAGTGGCATATAGAGACTTTTTGAACGAATAAGCAGCTGCGGCCCGTTCGGGTTCTCTTCGTCTATAAAATAAGCTTCCAAGGTACTGTATGGGTAAATTCGCTCACCGACGCGTATTCCCCGGCTGCTAACCGAAAAAGGAATTATGCTCGGCCTTTTCGCGGTCACAAGAGCCATGGCCGCACCCCCGACCAATATTAAAATCGCAAACAAAAAATTTCCGAGAAAGAATGCCGCGATGGCGCCGCAGAGTGCGATGATGCCAAGAGCCCAGAACCAATCGCTGCCTTTTTCAATATGATGATGTTCGGGGGCTTCCCAAGTGATCGCCCGAGTTACTTCTTCCATGATAGGAATTGTAACACTTCCGAAATCAAAGAAACTCCCCTGTGCGGTGAGTTTCTTTGATTCTGCAGTTCTTATTTGATCTTTTTGATGGAAGCGACCAACCGCGATTTCTTTCTCGCGGCAGTGTTCTTTTTTATCACTCCGCGCTTTGCGGCCTTGTCTATCGCTTTGTAAGTGACCGGCATGAGTTTTTGCGCCTCTTCCCTTTTGCCTTCGTTTATGAGTTTGCGAACTTTTTTAATGGCGTCACTCATGGCACTCTTGCGCCGTAAGTTAAAGACGCGCTTCCGCAAGCTTGCTCGGTGGGCCTTTTTGGCTCCTTTAGTAATTGGCATAGTCGGCAAAATATAGCGTAATTAGGGTCAAATTGCAAACCCATATAGGACCACATCAAGATGATGAAATCGGATGTTCCGAGATGCGCGAGAAAAATAAAACTTTAGAAACTTTTTAACTTTTCGTTTGTCTAGGTTTCCTGAATAATGGGAAGCACGCGTATAGTGACTTCGTCCTTGCCGTTGGCGCCGCAATCAATGACATAAGTGGATTCGGCCGTTATGGTCACGGTCTCGCTTCCAGTGGGGTTTGTAAGCGGAGAAATGTCGACGCCTGGTCCAAACACTGAACAATCCTCCGGCGGAACATCTTTCGTGTCCCACTCTATCTCCGTTTCGTCACCCACCTTCACTATCGGGTCGTCGGTGGTGATGGTAGGCGGCTCGCCAATGGCACTAACCGAGATGACGTCATTGACCGAAGATCCGTTGAGGCCGGTGCATTGGACAGTGTATGCGATGCTTGTACCCAGTGTCGGCTCGGTAACATTGTTTTGAGTACCGTTCGGAGCACCGCCGGTTGAGAAATTGTTGCCGCTGCAGCTGCTGGCGTTGGTGGAAGTCCAATTGAGGGCTATCTGGTCGCCGACGTCAATGGTGATGTTATTGGGCGTCCAGCCGGTATTGTCGGTGGTGTTGCGAACCCGCAGGGTCACTGTGGGGGATGGGAACGTAACGGTATGATTGAGGCTTACCCAGGCGCTGGTACCGCCAGGTCCGGTACAGTTGGCGCGGTAACTCCAGGTGCCGGAAGTGGACAGGGTTTGATTGACTACGCTGGTGCCGCCATTGTTGCTGTGGATATTTCCGAAGCTGCCACCCGGAGAACGTCTTTGCAGGGTGCAGCTTGTTGCCGTACCGCCGCCGGAACGACCGTAGGTCACGGTGAAAGCTTGGCCTGTTTGGGTGGAGGCGGAGCTTTGTGAAATGGTGGCGGTTGGGGGTTGTGGAGAATTGGTGACGGTGTGATTGAGGCTTACCCAGGCGCTGGTACCGCCAGGTCCGGTACATTGCGTACGCCATGACCAAGTACCGACTGCGACCGGCGCCGGATGCAAGGTGGTCAATCCGCCGCTATTGGAAGCGTTCAACTTCCAACTGCCGCCCGGTGCTCGGTATTCCAACCGGCAACTGGTGGCAGTTCCGCCGCCGCCGCGGCCATAGGTGAGCGCGAAAGATTCGCCTTTTACGGTGGTGGATTTATCTTGTGAAATGGTGGCGGTTGGGGGTTGTTGACTAACACGGGCGGTAATTCTGATGGAATCGGTTGCCGCACCGCCCGGACCGACGCAGCGAACCGAATAATCCTCAGAACGGCCGGCGGCCGGTTCGTTAATATCATCGTCCCTGCCGTTAGTTGCTCCCCCGGTGCCAAAACCGTTGCCGGCAGTAGCCGTGCAGGAAGTGGTGTTGGCCGACACCCAGCGCAGATACACGGGGTCGCCGGCATTAATGGTGGCGTTACTGGTCTGCCAACCGGACCAGGCACCGTTTGTCCTATGAGTTTGGTAAAGAGTAACGGTTGGGCTATTTGCATTCCTTACAGTCAGGTCAGCCGTGCATGAGGCCCCGCCAAAAACGTATTTGGCAGGCTGCCTATAACATTCGCTGCTCATGCCTTCGCAAACTAACTGCTCATGCTCATACGAAGCCGTCACTAAGACCGCCTTGTATTCATGATCGCCGGCAGACAGACCCGTACTGCGTCCGGAACAGGAGTAAGTATCGCTACTGCCCGAGCCGAGTGAAGTAGAACATATCTCGGTTCCATTGCGATAGACGGCCAAGCTATTCGCGTCGTCCCACTGACCCTTGTTCCAATTAACCCTCACGGTAGTGTTGCCGCCGCGCTCAACCGAACTCGGGCTTAGCGAAATTGAACAACTGGCGCCAGAGCTGCCACCGGAGGCCGGCACAGCGTAACCGCCACTCCTCCCGTTTGGCGATAATTCCGCGAGACCAAACTCTACGGATTTAAAGGAACTTACCCCATCCTGTGCGCCTGCAACCAGAAGCACAAAGGCCAAATAAACAAAAATACCGGAAAAAAACGACGAGTACTTCTTCATCCATTTAATTATGCTATAGATGGCCACATTATCTACAGCAGGCTGTGGTTAATTGCTCGAAAGACGCAAGTTCCTTTCAATTGCCGTCAAAAACTCCTCCAATCCCGCCCGCCAACTGTTCGGGTCATTGCCGGGGTAAGAGCGACCCCAATCTTCAACCGTGAGCTTCTCAGCTTCTTCCTTGGCGCGCACAAAATATTCGCTTGCTTCTGTTTTTTTATCTGTATTCAAAAGCGCCAGACCATACATATTAAGCAGCCAAGGATTATGCGGAGAAATTTCTAACGCCTTTTCCAACACCGGCTTCATTTCTTCATACGCGCCTTGCATAAAGTGAACCCAGCTTAAATCGGTACTCCCCCAGGGATTATCAGGAAAATAAGTGAGGAATTTTTGAAATGCTTCTTCAGCTTTTTGCCAGTCCTCCTCTTTTTTCGTTTCTCTGGCCTTATAGGCGTTGACTAATCCTATCATGTAATAAACATTGGGATTTTGATCTTCAAAGTACTGTGTTTGCTTAGCAAACTTGTAAAGTGCAGCGTCAAACTTTCCTTCCAGAAAATCAATCCTCCCAAGCTGATACCAAGCGGCCGAATTGCCGGCCGGATCATTTCTAAGCGCCTCTTCGTAGTAATGTCGAGCTTTGACTAAATCATAAGCACCATCGACTGGGTCGCCCTCGTTGAAATAATATTGTCCGAGAGCGAATGGGTCATCCGTGTCGGGAGCTGCGGCCTGCGGCCGCGGCTCCTCCTTGAAATGCCAAAATTCTCCGCTGAACACGAATACAAAAAAAAGAAAAAATAAACCAAACGCAAGCGGCCATTGGCTAACAAGAAAAATTCGGAATTTTTTCTGCCACCCTGTCATTATTGGACCGGCTAAATGTTGAAGTTTTATTTTCATCTACAGTCCGTATTCTACCAGCCGCCACTTGGCGCTGCCAGCTAGAACACGGCCGCCTCCGGTAGAACCATCCGGATAAAATATTCTCCCTCTCGCCATATTCGCAGCTTCAACGATGACTTTATTGTTCCATATTGACTGTACCCGAAGCATTTCACCGAGTTGCCGCCATAGTATTTCCGGCTCATGGAACCGACCGTGGGAAATGGGATGAAGAACAAACGGCGCGCCACGTTCCTTAGCTATTTGGCGCACGCTCAAAGGCGATACGCTCTCGGAACAAAAGAGGATGCCTGGCAATTCCTCCGGGAAACCTTGGTGGCCCTTCAAATTTCCCGGATGATAATTTTGATCACTTTCCATCTCTTTAAGAAACTCCTTATGACCGAATAGGCGTAGTAAAACGGCAATGATGTGGGGTATATATTCTCCTTGGGGCGTGAGGTATTGTTTGTCTGTCTCATACACTCTTCCATCTGCCAAACTGTAGTAAAAACCGCGCTCAATGATCAAACCGCGCTCGTCTTCAAACCTAGATGTATCCACCAAATAGACGTCTTTCTTGAATTGGGACAGGTAGTCCAGCACCGCTTCACTACCGCCAAAATTGAGAGTTAGGCGGGCATCCTCTGGAAGCAAAATGAAGTCGGGCTCATAAACCAGTGCCAAACTAATGGCCGGCAGCAAGGCAAGAGTCTTTGCCTTTTGCCCGCCTTCGGCGCGCACAAAGGGAGTGTCAAAGTTGGTATCTATGGCGATAATCGTTTGACCGATCGGTTGATAGGTTTGTGCTGGCGTAAACGCGCGCCATACAAGCACTCCGGCAGCCAATAAGAAAAGCGTCCAGAAATAGCGTGGCCGCGCGTTGGCTCTCACAAGCGCAAAGTATACCAACGCTCCAAACAGCGCCGCCGCCAGCGTGAGCAAATAAACACCACCCCAGACCGCGAGCGGATACAGCGCCGCCAAGTGTGATACAGAGTAGCCCAGATAGCCGAAACTGAAGTAGGCGTTGATGTAGGAACCCGGACCGAGAGTGAAAACGGAGAAAGAAAGCGACCCCAAAACCTCGCCAATCACCCACAATCCCGCAAATGCCGGAGCCAGCCAAAAGGCACCCGCGAATTTAGTTCCCAATTCATAATAAGCGCACCAAGCCAGCGCGAGACCGAGTCCAAAGAAGACCGACACTACCAACCAGTAGGCTCCGATAATGAGAAGCTGTACGAAGCCCGGTTCAAGATCGAGCCAGACGAAGGGATAGGTGCTCCAAACCCACGCGGATGCGCCGGCGGCTTTCATGGCGGCCGTAAGCAAACTGCCGAAGAAGGCTTCCTGACGACTTTTAGCTAGATGAAGACCGACCAAAAGCAAAACTATGCCCGGAAGAAACAGCCACCAAAGCGTTTCAATAATTGGTACCAGAAAGAAACAAGAGCTGGCAAGCAGCCAGGGTAAGGAGCGGTAACGACTCAAAAAAGCCAACATAGCAGGTATAATACCCTAATGATACGGATGTTGAGAGGCCAGGTGGCCGAGATCAGACCAACTAAAGCCGTGATTGATATTGGCGGAGTGGGTTATCTAGTAAACACTAATGCCAGCACCTTAGTTCCGGGTGAACCGGCGACTTTGTACGTCCATCTGGCCGTGCGAGAGAACGCCCTAGACTTATATGGATTTCTAAGCCAAGAGGAACTTGAACTATTTGAACTGCTAATAGAATTGCCGAAAATCGGTCCGAAGTCGGCACTGCAAATACTTACCCAAGCTGATGTCAATCTTCTTAAGGAAGCCGTCTGTAACGAAGACCCGGATTATCTTTCAAAACTCTCCGGCATCGGTAAAAAGAGCGCGGAAAAAATAGTTTCCGGTTTAAAGAATAAATTTGAATCCGGAAGCTTAAATGATGAAAACTTTACGCGCGCTGAAGCATCCAAAAAACACGTCTCCGACACGGTTGACGCTCTTGTCGCTCTTGGTTACACACAACCTGAAGCCAGAAAAATCGTCCTCCAAATATCCACCAACAACCCAGAAATCAAAACCCCGACCGAAGCTTTGAAATTGGCTTTAAAAATACTGAGCCGCTAATACCACCGCTATGCCGGCTCACCTATCGCCATGCCGTGAATGTGATGTTTGCTTGCGCCATTTACACCCAAGCATTTTCTTCATGATTTTTGGTACCAATCTTTCCTTTTGTTGACCCAAAAGTTATTTTGACATTTATTCCGCCTATGCCGAATAGACTCAAGTTTTTGTACGGCAATGTTAAACCAAATCTATGACCTTGCTTAGAACTTGTCTTGTTTTTACGCCTATAGAGCCCTTGGTTTATACTAATGAGTATGGGAACGGTGTTTTATTGGCTTAAGAGAGTGGTGCCAAGCCGACTGTTGAATTTTGTGCGGCCGCCGTATCACTATGCGATGGCGTGGCTTGGCTCCTTGTGGTACCGACATCCTTCTCGCGAACTTACCGTCATCGCGGTGACCGGAACCAAGGGGAAATCAACGACGGTGGAACTTATCGCCGCTATCTTAGAAGGCGCGGGTAAAAAGGTCGCTTCCCTTTCAACCATACAATTTAAGATCGGAAGCGAGGCACGACCAAACCTATACAAGATGACAACCCCGGGCCGCTTCTTCGTCCAACGTTTTTTGCGCCTTTCTGTTGAAGCCGGGTGCACTCATGCTGTGATTGAAATGACTTCCGAAGCTGCACGCCAGTACCGCCACAAATTCATCGAGCTTGATGCGCTCGTCTTCACCAACCTTTCTCCCGAACACATCGAGTCGCACGGCTCATTTGAAAAATACAAAGCGGCCAAACTCGAGATCGGAAAACAATTGGAACGCTCCGTAAAACGGCCCCGTTACGCCGTCGCCAACTTGGACGACGAGCACGGAAAAGACTTTCTTAATCTCAAAGTCGAGAAAAAATTGTCTTACGGCTTGTCGTCACTGAAACTGCACACTCTCCATCGGGACGGAGTGGGGCTGATTTTCAAAGACGGCGGCGAAGAAGTGACTATCAGGGTGCCGCTTGTCGGTCTTTTCAACGTCTATAACGCGCTGGCCAGCATTACCGTTTCCCGCGCGCTTGGCGTTTCACTTTCTTCAATAGAAAAAACTTTGCGCAACTTGCCGCCGGTTAGGGGCCGGGTGCAGCATTTTGAAAGTCCTAAAGGCGCAAAGAAAAGAGTGACGGCCATAGTTGATTACGCGCATACGCCGGATTCGCTCGAAAAACTTTATCTGGCGTTTAAGGATGTGCCGAAAGTATGCGTCCTCGGGAACACTGGCGGCGGCCGCGACACCTGGAAGCGTCCGGAGATGGCGAAAATCGCCGAGCGCTACTGCGACCGAATCATTCTCACCGACGAAGACCCCTACGACGAAGACCCGAGAAAAATTGTTGAGGAGATGGCCAAAGGTATTGAAGATAAATCGAAGCTCGAAATAATAATGGACAGAAGAACAGCGATTCAGACGGCGCTTGAAAACGCCGTTGACGGCGGTTACGTACTGATTTCCGGTAAAGGCACCGACCCCTACATCATGGGCCCGCGAAACTCCCGCCTCCCCTGGAGCGACGCTAAGGTGGTTGAGGAGGAGTTAGAGAAGTTGAAATAACGTAAAATGAACGACATCGTAAGTCGTTCATTACCCAAACCTCTTTATTACGTTGGCGTAAACAACCGAACGGTGTTGCACAGCCGCTATTTCTACAATCTTCCCTCGGATACGAAAAACAACCCGGTAATCTCTTGCCCGCAATTTTCTCCAGCCTTTAAGGCTTTGGCGTAGTGGCTTTCCGTATAGTTGTGGCGACGTGGTTAGCTTTGCGTTAATTGCATTTTTTACGGTCTTGCGAACGGATGAGTCAAGAGTTGGTATGTCTTTTTTAACAACATCGTTATAAAGCTTGACCGTGTACTCTAGCCCCATAGTGCATCCGAATTTTTAATCAATTTCTTATTGCTTTTCAGGCGCTTATCTGCCAGTTCGCTGAAGTACAAGTCTTCTTCAATATCAAGCATTTCTTCCAATAAGCGAGCGGCCGTAGTCGCTACCGGCTCTTGATTGTACTTGGCTCGCCTTTTGAGGGCTTCTTTCACCGGTTTTGGAACACTGATGTTTATTCTAGTTTTGGTGGTGGCCATATGGCACTAGTGTATCAAAAGTGTATCACCTGTCAATTAACGTGCTCCCGTCAAAGTCACCGACCCCTACATCACGGGCCCGCGAAACTCCCGCCTCCCCTGGAGCGACGCTAAGGTGGTTGAGGAGATGGGCCACACCCCAAGCTTACTCCCTTACTACTTGATATTCTAAAGAATGAAGGTGTACCGGCCACTTTCTTTGTCCTCGGCAGGTCGGCAGCGAGATGGCCCGAAATTCTGGTGCGCATGAGGCAGGAAGGTCACGAGATCGGCAATCACAGCTGGGATCACCCCGATTTGACCAAGCTGGGTGCCGCCGAACTACAGCGTCAAATAGCCCGTACGGACGCCGCAATTGTGAACGCGGTTGGTGAAAGGCCGGTATTCGTGAGGCCGCCTTACGGGGCTGCGAATCAGGCGGTAGCAAAAGCTGCGGGCAGACCTCTCATCCTCTGGGACAGTGATACTTTGGACTGGAGATACCGCACGGAAGTGAGTATCGTAAACCGCGCACGCTCTGGTGGTATTGTGCTTATGCACGATATCCACAAGAGCACGGTTCGGTCTGCGACTGCCGTGATCAGAATGTTTAAACAAAGAGGTTCACGATTCGTGACCCTATCTCGGTTTTTTGACTCAAATTGCCGCTAGAAATCACAAGCAGCGAAAAAAGCGCCGCCCAAGGGCGGCGCTTTGATGTTACTCAAGCTCAATCGGTCTGGCTATCCAATCGTCCAGTATTACAGTCTGCGGTGCAAATTCTTTCAGTTCATAACTCAACAACACCTTTCTTCCTAAGATTGAGCGAAATTCAATGCGCGGAACCGATCCATTGTTAGAATCAATATTACGAACCAAAACGGCATAGGTTTGGCTGTCTGGAGAAATTACCGGCCAGCTATATGATTCTGTCTCGCTGGTGATGCGTCCGACAAAAGTGACGTCAAACGGTTCCGGAATTATGTCAAACACCTCTATCATGCCTCTTCCTTGAGTGGTTAGGATAAGATGGGCGCCATCGGGAGAAATATCGAACATGGTACTCGTGAGTACCCCTACGTTTCCTTCTGCGGCGTTCATTTGAAGGATTCTGACCTCCGAAGCCGCCGGTATATCATAAAGATATAGACCATCGCTCTTTAGATACAGCAATTTGGTGCCGTCCGGCATCCAAGCCGGATGCGCAGCACCTTCAAGGGCTAACCGCGTGTTGCCCTCTCTGTCAATCACAAAAATATTCCAGTTATCGACCTTGGCTTGCTCCAATTGGTCTTCGAAGATGAAGTCATTTTGGCTCATGTAGGCCAGCATGGACGAGCTTTCCGACCAGGACATGGTGCCGAATTGCTGCCCGGGAGCGGCGGTTATCTCCCTTATGTCTTT
The DNA here is from genome assembly GCA_964480015.1 of uncultured Candidatus Saccharibacteria bacterium. GTDB lineage: Bacteria > Patescibacteriota > Minisyncoccia > Phycocordibacterales > UBA918 > OLB19. The sequence continues at coordinate 871 of CAYZRD010000018.1, read as the reverse complement.
GTTGGCAAAGTCAGTGCGGAAAGTGGTATTGACCACTTCGGTTTGTTCAATGTCGCTGATGGGCGCAAGCGGCGCTTTAAAGAAAAAGTTGTACGGTTCGGTGACACTTTCAAATTCCACGAAACTGCTGGACAAAACGCCAAATAATCGTGATTCGTTGGTCAATTGCGGAACCTCACCTAAGCGCAATGCGTAGGTCTGCAGGGTCGGCTGTGTTTCTACGTTAGCCGAAACATCGGCGACTCCACTTAAAAGAAGCAGGCCGTTGAGGTCGCCGGACGTATGCGACTCTTCATTAAGCCCGACATCTTCCGGTGTTCCTCGCTCGGTCTGATTCGCGGGAGCGAAGTTTAGTAACTTATGTAAACCGCCGTAAAATGCAGCGACCAAAAGCAGTATCACTCCCGACACGAGAATGTACGACCACAATCGGCGCGGAAACGTGGATAAATTATTTTTAGGTACAAAATCTTCAGCCATAGTGAACTATCTAAGAAAGCCTCAATCTTCGGAGCAGCTTCCTATCTTCCGGCAATAGTCGATCAAGCCAGTCCCTGCCAAGGGAAACGTAGGTACTCGGCGATAGGCGGGTGTAGAAGCCGTTGGTTTTAAGGACATAACGGCGAGTGGTGTTGGGTATTAGAGGAATATCTTTAAGAGTAAGGGTAACAGTGTCGCCGGGAATGGTATGGAGAAAGTTATGGTTCTTCTCTTTGAGGTTAGCGGCGTGGTCAGTATTGGTGCGGTGGTGGAGAGCTTCGGTGAGAGTGAGCGGAGTGGGGCGAGGAGTTTTCGGAGTGCCTTGGAAGAGGAAAGTAGCGCGTACCTTGTGCTTCTTGGTGGCTTTGACTCGGACGGTTAGATAGGCGTC
>CAYZRD010000017.1:0-10758 GCA_964480015.1 uncultured Candidatus Saccharibacteria bacterium | reverse complement strand
GGAGCCAAGAAGTCGATTGCTTCTTTCAAACTTCGTCAGGGCGACATCATCGGCTATCAGGTGACACTGCGAGGCGCACGTATGCGCAATTTTCTCGATAAACTCATCCACATTGCTTTGCCGCAAACTCGCGACTTCCGCGGTGTCAAACTTTCCGCGATCGATGAGATGGGTAACATCACTATCGGCATCCGCGAACACACCATTTTCCCGGAAACTGCCGACGAAGACATCCGCGACGTTTTTTCACTCGCTGTCACTATAGTCACAACCGCAAAGACTAAAGCTGAAGCTGAAGCTTTGCTTCGTCACATAGGCTTGCCGCTCCAGAAACAAGAAAGTGAGACAGCGTAGTCTCACTTTCTTGTTTCTAGGACGCAAATTGCTTTGCGTCTGTAAAGCGGCAAGAGGCAAAGCGTTGTATTTTGCTTCTTTCCTAAAGCAAAATACCGCGAGCCGGGCCCGATAGTTCCTAGTGTAAATTGTTACGCAGTTAAAATTTCACTTAGCAACTTGAACTTGCCATTACAAAAGAACGAGGTTATGGAGTCAAAGTAAACGGTAGGACACAAAAGCCCCGCGGCATAGCCGCGGGGCTTTTGTGTTGACTTTCCTAACGATTCTGATACATTAGGGCGCGTTGTGGGAGATCGACAGGTGCCCAAAAAGGGCGGTCTTCTCAAATTAAAAGCGAGGCGGGTCGTCACATCTAGACGATACCACCTTGAACGAGTCCGTAGGAATTAGTCCGTAGTCCGCAGAGGCGCGTTTGCGTCTTCGACTACAGGCTACGTACTACTGGCTACTAACTAAACAAATGGCCAAAACATCAGTCAAAGTGCGTGCTACACGCACACCAAAATATAAAAGTCGCGTTGTGCGCCGTTGCGTAGAGTGCGGCCGCAAGCGCGGGTATATGCGCGATTTTGACCTGTGCCGTATTTGCTTCCGCGAGGCCGCTCACGAGGGCCACATACCGGGTGTTAAAAAATCTAGTTGGTAACTATGGATACTATTGGAGATTTCATCATTCGTCTTAAGAATGCCGGCGCGGTCGGCCGCGAAAATGTATCCGTGCCTTATTCAAAACTAAAGCAAGCTATTGCAAATAAGCTTGCCGAGTCGGGGTATATTTCGTCTGTCGAGGTTAAAGGCAAGGACGTAAAGAAGACTCTCGAGATCACTCTCAAATACACCGGCAAACACAGTTCCATAGCCGGCGTCAAGCGAATCTCGAAACCCGGACGCCGCCTCTACAGCAAGGTCGCGGAAATTCATCCGGTTAAGTTCGGCAAGGGCCATCTCATTCTTTCCACTCCTAAAGGAATTCTTACTGACGAAGAGGCGCGGAAAGAACGTGTTGGCGGAGAGAAGTTGTTTATTGTTTGGTAATGAACGTTTCTTAATTCTTACTTCTGATCATTATGAGCCGCATCGGAAAACAACCCATAAACTTACCCAAGGGAGTCGAGGCTTCGATGAGTGCCGGAGTTTTAACCGTGAAAGGGCCAAAGGGAACGCTGACAAGAAAAATAAGCGACGCCATCAACGTTGTGATCGAAAACGGCACCGTCACTCTCTCGCCAAAGACGGAAAACGATGAGTCGCGCGTTCTTTGGGGAACGAGCGCGGCCCACGCCAACAACATGGTTGAGGGTGTGACAGAGGGCTTCACCAAAGTTCTGGAGATTGAGGGTGTCGGTTACCGCGCCGAGATCAAGGGCAAAGACCTGGTTCTAAGCGTCGGTTTTTCTCACCAGGTTTCGCTCCCCATTCCTGAAGGCGTTTCAGCCGCGGTTGAAAAAGGAGTCATTACGCTAACCGGCATAGATAAGGAAGCGGTCGGTCAGTTTGCCGCCGACGTGCGTAAAGTGAAAAAGCCGGAACCGTATAAGGGGAAGGGTATTCACTACCGAGGTGAGTATATTATTCGCAAGCAAGGCAAGAAGGCTGTTTAAACCTATGAAATCGGCGATATCCTAGAGTTTCGAAAATTTTGTTCCAGCGCCTAGGTCTATCTACGCCTTGGTCACAAAATTTTCTTCAACCCGTCGGATCTCATCCAATTTCAAAAGTTTAAATTGAAGATGGAAAACTTATGTCAGCAACACAAACAAAAACCACTCGCCGCGTCACTCGCCACAAGCGTATTCGTGCGCGTGTAATTGGTACTGAAAAGAAGCCACGCTTGGCGGTATTCAAGAGCAACAGCGCCATCTACGCCCAGCTTATTGACGACGAAGCTGGAAAGACCTTGTGCTCCGCTGATTCGCGGAAAGTAAAGGGAAAAAGCTCTAAGGAGCGCGCCACGGCAGTGGGTGCGGAGATTGCCAAAAAAGCGAACAAGACCGGCATCGAAAAAGTTGTTTTCGACAGAGGCGGTTTTCGTTACCAGGGAGCCGTGGCGGCTTTGGCTGACGCCGCACGCGAAAACGGTCTCAAGTTTTAATTTTTAATTTATCAACATGGAAAAACAGGAAGCTAAAATCGTCGAAGACCTGTCCACCGAAACTTCGGTGGAGGCAAAGACAAACAAGACGCCGGAAACGGCAGTCGCCGATGCACCTGTTGCTGAAAACAAGGAGCAGCGCGGCAGAGGCAGAGGTGAAAGGGGAGAGCGTCGCAATCCGCGTCGTCCTCGCCGTTCTGGTGGAAGAAGCGAGCGCACCCGTCCGGAATTTGACCAGAAAATAATCAGCATTCGCCGCGTTACCCGCGTGGTAGCCGGCGGCCGCCGTTTTGCGTTCTCCGTGGCGATGGTTATTGGCGATAAGAAAGGTAAGGTGGGAGTTGGTATCGGCAAGGCCGGAGACACTCAGCTCGCCATCGAAAAGGCCATTCGCGATGCCAAAAAGCACATGATAACCGTCCCGATGAACCAAGATAGCCAAATCGCGCACGACGTTCACAAGAAGTACGCCTCCAGCGAGGTGATAATAATGCCGGCTCCGGGCCGCGGTCTTGTGGCCGGCTCTTCGGTACGCACGATTCTCGAACTCGCGGGCGTGAAGGACGTAACGGCAAAATTACTGTCTCGTTCAAAGAATAAGCTAAATAATGCTCGTGCGACAATTGAAGCCCTTAAGCAGCTTAAATCATAATTCATAATTTCATAATGTGAATGTAATGAATAAATAAAAATGATGCGCGAAACAAAAATTATAAATTCAAAATTACATTATCACTTATGACTTATGATCTATAAATTACTATCATGCAAATTCACGAACTAAAACCGAATACTGCAAAAAAAGCAGGCAAGCGCATTGGTCGAGGCGGCAAGCGCGGCAAGACTTCCGGCAAGGGCCACAAGGGACAGAAGGCGCGTTCAGGCAACAGTATGCGTCCGGAGATGCGCGAAATCATCAAGAAACTTCCGAAGCTACGCGGCCACGGCGTTAACCGTGCCGAGGCGGTCAATGCCGAGCGCGTGCTTCCGGTCGTTGTCAACGTCGGCGAGTTGGAGGCGGTTTTTGAAAACGGCGCTGATGTGAGCCCGAAGACTCTTTTGGCTTCCGGACTCATCACTGCCCGCGGCAAGCGCGCCCCGCTCGTTAAAGTCCTTGGCGCCGGCGAACTGAAGAAGAAACTCAATTTTAGCAACTGCCAAGTCTCGGCTTCAGCCAAGGAAAAAATCGAGAAAGCCGGCGGCAAAGTAAACTAGGGTTGTGGTGAATAGGGTTTAGGGTATAGTTGTTGCTATCGTGCGGCGATTGCCGCAGACGATTAATCACATACCCTGTACCCTGTACCCTGTACCCTGTACCCTATGAATACATTTTTCCACAAACTGAAAGTTATCTTCACCGATAAGGCGATAAGAAGCCGAATTCTGTTTATACTCGGCGCGCTTTTTGTTTTTCGCGCGCTTGCTGCTATTCCGATTCCAGGAGTTGACCATGCGGTTTTGGAGCAATTCTTCCAGAACAATCAGTTTCTTGGCCTGCTAAACATTTTCTCCGGCGGCGGTTTGGCGAACCTTTCCATTGTAATGCTTGGCGTCGGCCCATTCATCACCGCGTCCATCATCATGCAACTCATGACCGTGATGTCGCCGCAGATGAAGAGCCTTTACACCGAAGAGGGCGAGGCGGGACGGGCCAAGTTTACGCAGTATTCGCGTATGCTCACTCTTCCGCTCGCGGTTCTCCAAGGCTTCGGTTTTTTAAGTTTGCTTGAAAGCCAGGGCGTGATAGTCGGTCTTTCGACTTTTGAATTTATCATCAACGTCATTCTGATCGTGGCCGGCTCAATGCTCCTTATGTGGATTGGCGAGCTTGTGACCGAATACGGCATCGGGAACGGCGTTTCCATTATTATCTTCGCCGGTATCGTTGCCGGGCTTCCGGCGACCGCGAGCCAGCTCGCTTTCGGTTTCAATACCGCGCAGCTGCCGCTTTACGTTGGTTTTGGTTTCGTCGCTCTGGCCGTGATTTACGCCGTGGTGGTTATGACCGAAGCTGAACGCCCGGTGCCGATCACCTACGCCAAACAAAGCCGCGGCGGCAAAACCTACGGGGGCACGTCTTCTTATCTGCCGCTCCGCCTCAACCAAGCCGGAGTTATTCCGATAATCTTCGCGCTCTCGCTCTTGCTTTTTCCGCAAATGATCCTCAACGTGCTTGCGAGCTTTGACGTACCGGGAGTACAGAAAGCGAGCGAAGCTGTTCTGGTATTCTTCAATCATCAAATTCTTTACGCAGCCACTTACTTCGTTTTGGTTTTCCTCTTCACTTTCTTCTACACCGCGGTAACTTTTGACCCGGAAGCGATTTCCAAGAATTTGCAAAGAAACGGCGCTTTCATTCCGGGAATCCGCCCGGGCGGTCACACTGCCGAATACTTGGGCAATTTGATAACCAGGCTAACCCTTGTCGGCGCCAGCTTCCTCGGTCTCGTTGCGGTCTTGCCGCTTGGAATGCAGGTTGCGACCGGTATAACCGCTTTGGCCATTGGAGGCACGGCGCTTCTCATTGTGGTTTCGGTGGTACTAGACCTACTTCGACGACTTGACGCTCAAGTTTCACTCAGAGAGTATTAGAATCACTCCTTCGACCAGCTCTCATAGCTTTTAAGAATTGCGTCTACTACCTCCTCAGGACCGTTACTGGCTGTGTCAACTACTAAGTCGTAGTTTGATTTGTCGTAGGGATTCTGATTATACAGATTCATATATCGCCTGATTTCACTATCTAAGCGGTCCTGCAACTGTTCAGCGTATCCTTCAGGTGTGTTTGGAATATTTTCCGCCGACGCTCGTTCAGGAGTCACTTTAGCCAGTATGCGCTTGGCGGCCGTTTCCAAATCCAAATCGAGATAGACTTTAAATGAATAGGGCATCCAGTGCCACGCCATGCGAGAATCTATGACCAACTCATCATCATTAGTTCCAATTTCTCGAAGTTTCTCATCAACCATATAGTCAATTTCCTTTTCAGTTTCTGCCGTTATGTTGGTTTGAAGTACGTCTATGCCGCGATCTTTGCCGATGGCTCTGAAGAGGTCACCAGAGGAAAAATGTTTATAACCCAGTTTGGCGGCCAGGTTTTTAGAAGTAGTAGATTTGCCGCTCCCTGGTTTGCCGGCAATAGTGATGATGTGTTTTTTATCCATGGGCTAAAGAATATCACAGTCACTTTATCAAGGCTTGTTTTGTAAAATTAGTCTTGTAGACTGTTGTGGCATTACACCGAAAACCGTAATTTTCATCTGGCCGCAAGGCAGCGGCAAGGGTACGCAGATAGAAAAACTCGATCAGATTCTTAAAGAAAAGGATCCGACGAGGCGCGTTGTCGATATCCAAACCGACCGGCGCTTTCGCGCACTGGCCGCTAAAGGAGAAGGCTACACGGAAAAGCATGTGCAAGCAACGCTTCCTACCGGTATGCTTCAACCGCTTTTTCTCTCAACAGTGCTTTGGGGAGACGCCATGCGCGAACACGTCGACGATAAATGCCACCTTCTTATTGACGGTTTTCCGCGAGTCGTTAACGAAGCTAAGGTGCTGGAATCGGCGCTGTCTTTCTATAAACGCGAACCGCTTGACATCATCAACCTCGATACGCCGGAAGCTGTCGTGAGGGCTAGAATGATAGACAGAGCGCGCGCAGACGATACCGAAGAGTCCATTGAAGAACGCCTGCGGTGGTATCGCGAAGAAACTTTGCCGGTCGTTAAATACTATCGCGAGCGAAAGAACACGGTAGTGCACGATATTGACGGAACTGCTAGTATCGAGGACGTGCACAGGGCGATAGCAGAATCGCTCCAGCTCAACTAAATGGCGATTACTATAAAAACCAAAGAAGACATCAAAAAACTCCGCGAGGGCGGAAGGCTTTTGGGCATGATTTTAGACACGCTTGAGAAGGAAGTGGCACCCGGGGCAACATCGCTGGACATTGACGATTGCGCCATGGAGCTTATCGAGAAGCACGGACTTGAACCCATGATACTCGGTTATCAGCCGAGTTTCGCTCCGCGTCCTTACCCGGCTTCGACCTGCGTGTCGGTTAATGACGTGGTCGTGCACGGAATTCCAAATGAAAGTCCTTACGCTTTCAAAGACGGTGATGTCGTCAGTCTTGATCTCGTTGTTGGTTATAAAGCGTTGGTTCTCGATTCGGCGCGCACTATCATATGCGGACAGGGGAGCGACGCGGCCCGGGAACTAATTGGGGTGACAAAAAAAGCCCTTGAGGCCGGCATTGCGGCGGCAAAAGCCGGTAATAGAGTAAGCGATATCGGCAAGGCCATTGAAGCGGTTGTGCCAAAAGGTTACGCCATCGTCGAAGCACTTTGCGGACATGGCGTCGGCTATGCTCTTCACGAAGAGCCGCAAATTCCGAATTATTACAAAAAAGGAAAAAGTCCCGAACTTAAGCCCGGCATGGTCTTGGCTATCGAGCCGATGATAATTCAAGGAAGCAAGGAAGTCATTTTTGACGAAGATGACGGCTACACGGTACGTTCGGCGGACGGCGGTCTTTCGGCGCACATGGAGCATACGGTACTTGTAGCCGAAAAGGGTCCGGAAGTGCTAACCAAAGGCGGTCAAAATTAACTTGTTATTTAAATATTCTCTGATATACTCTGCGGGCAAAGTTTAACTATTTATGTCAGCACCGCATCAAGAAAGGAGTTTGGTCGTCTTAAAACCGGACGCTGTTCAGCGCAGTCTTATCGGCGAAATAATTAAACGCTTTGAACAAACCGGCCTTAAGTGCGTGGCCATGAAAATGTTCCGCGCCAACGAGGACATGATGTTCAAACACTACAACAAGAACGAGGAATGGTTTCTCAAAAAAGGCGCCGGCGTAATTGAAGACCTAAAGGCGCACGGACTCCCTGTGGAAAAAGACGCCATGGAATACGGCAAAGATATCATCAGAGCAAACGCCGTCAGTATGTGTTCGGCTCCGGTTGTGGCGATGGTCTGGGAAGGGAACGAGGCGATTGCGGTGATTAAAAAAATTACCGGCACCACCGAACCTTCAACATCGGATGTGGGCACCATTCGCGGCGACTATACGGTTGACTCCTATGCTCACTCGGCGCTTGAAAAACGTGCGGTTAGAAATCTTCTCCATTGCTCCGACGAACCGGCGGAAGCGGAAAGGGAAATCGCCTTGTGGTTTAAACCGGAAGAGTTGATGGAGTATGTGACGGCGCAGGAGCGCATCATGTACGACGTTAATTTCGACGGCAAAAAGGACTAAAACCCATATCACCTCGTCTACTTCGTTAGACTGCGAAAATGACCCTCGTTGGAGCATTCATCCCACTCGGGTCATTTTTCTTGTCCGCCTTGTATTCGAGGCAATCTAGGCTTTAGTCAACTGCTTTTGTAAACATAATACCTTTTGCAAAGACAACCGGACTTCATCCGCTATTTATTTTTTAGTGGTAGAATAAACATGGAACCACTTACACGTATGTTCCGCTTTAATCTTATGCTCAGGGCTGCTTGATCTCGCGGTCGGCGCTGAGAACCTTCGGGATTTCAAAACCAGATCGGATAGAGTGCCCACCTGGATTTTTCCGGGAGCATACGGTGGTGGTTCCATGAAAAATTCCTTGCGCGAGCAAGGAATTTTTCGTGATAAACTGAAGAGTCTCATGCTGAAGCTGAATACCGTTTTTTGCCTCGCTGCCGCTTCCGTTTTGGCCGCAGTCCACGTTTTGTCGCTGCAGTTCTTTTTGTATTGGCGGTACCTTTGGCTGGATATTCCGGTGCACATACTCGGCGGAGCGGTGGTAGCACTTTCCATTTTTGTTCCGTATGACTTCGGTGCGCCATTGCCGAAACGCTGGTTGAACCCTGTACCGGTTCTGCTTCTAGTTTTGCTGGTGGCGTTATCGTGGGAGGTTTACGAAATCATGATCGGCGTTCCTTTCGGGCCCGATCATGCCGCCGACACCTTTTCCGATCTTGGCGCCGGGTTACTGGGCGGCATTGCTGGATACTTCATGTCCAAGCGTTTACAAAGCTTAAACCGCGCTGAATAACATGGCAGCTAAACTCGGCTTCTACGGCGGCGTTGGCAGCGTAACCGGAGCAAACTTTTTGCTGGATACCGGCGGCTTAAAGCTTTTGATTGATTGCGGACTCATTCAAGACGACCGCTTTGCAAGCGCGGAGAACGCGAAGCCCTTTGCCTACGAACCCGCATCAGTCAACGCTCTTTTTGTAACCCACGCGCACGCCGACCATATCGGCAGAATTCCGAAATTAGTCAAAGATGGGTTTATTGGCGCAATTTATTCCACGCCGCCGACCAAAGCGCTCTCCGCGGTGATGTTTCGCGATGCCTACGAAGTCATGTTGCAAGAAGGGAAGAAGACCGGAGTCGCTCCCATCTACGAACCCTACGATATAGACAAGGCGCTTTCGCTTTGGCAATCGGTTAATTATGAGGCCGAAGTTCCTCTTGGCTACGGCGTTACTGCCATTTTTAGCGACGCCGGACACATTCTGGGTTCGGCTTTTGTTTCCTTCTTGCGCGGCAATAAAAAAATCATTTTCACCGGCGATATCGGCAATGTGCCGCAACCGCTCATGAATTCCCCAAAGATTCCAAAAGGCTACGATTATTTGGTTATGGAAAGCGTTTACGGCGACCGCGTGCATGAAGAAGTAAAAGAAAGAAGCGAACTTTTAAAATACTATATTTTAGATACGCAAAATAAGCAGGGCACGCTCATCATTCCGGCCTTTTCGCTGGAGCGGACGCAAGGAATGCTTCTTGAGATAAATAATTTAGTGGAATCGGGAGAGATAGAACCGATCCCGACTTTTCTCGATTCGCCGCTTGCCATCGAAGTAACGTCAGTTTACCGACAGTTCGCGGATTATTTAAAACCGGAACTTCAAAGACAAATAAAATCCGGCGATGATATTTTTAATTTTCCAAAATTATCCCTGGCCAAAACCGTCGAGGATTCAAAAGAAATCAGGGGTGTTAAAGGCGCGAAAATCATCATCGCCGGCTCGGGAATGTCCCACGGCGGGCGTATTTTAGAGCATGAAAAAAATTATCTTGAAGATCCTAAGACCACTTTGCTCCTCGTTGGCTATCAATCGGTCGGTTCGCTCGGCCGCCGGCTTCAAGACGGCGCTAAGAGAGTAGAGATAGACGGCACACCGGTTAAAGTAAAGGCAACAATCGCACGCATTCGCGGTTACTCCGGCCACGCCGACCGCGATCAACTGATTGATTTTGTAGCAGAAGGTGGCGACAAGGCCAAACAAGTTTTTGTCACTATGGGAGAAGAAAGAGCGTCGCTCTTCTTGGTTCAGCGTTTGCGGGACTACCTTGGACTCAACGCCACCGCGCCGAGTTTGAACGAAGTTGTTGAAGTAGATTTCTAACTTTAAGCAGGACAGAACCATCTAGTTATCGTATATGATAACTAGACAGAGCGTTTGAGGCTAAATTAGTTTAGTATTTTCAAAAGCCCCGCGCCATAGGCGCGGGGCTTTTGAGTTACTTAACTTTAGCAACTACTCTTGCGAACGCTTCCGGTCGGTCTTTGGCCAGGGCAGCCAAGATTTTGCGGTCGAGTGCCATACCCTTGTCTTTCATCGCCTTGATAAAGCGGCTGTATTTCATGCCAAATGGTATAAGAGCGGCGTTTATGCGCACTATCCAAAGCTGGCGAAAATCATTTTTTTTATCTTTGCGGTGGGCGAAAGCGTAAGTACCGGCGTGATAAATCGCCTCGCGAGCCTGTCGCTTTTTCTTGGAACGGCCGAAGCGGTAACCCTTAACTTGCTTAAGGATATTGCGGCGGCGTTTCTGGGCCATCAGGCCTCCTTTTACACGGGACATCTTAGATTTTCTTAATGAATGATAATGAGTTTAATAAATCTTAGATCCAGCCCCATTTTCCTCTGCCATTTATTTACGATCGAATTGGTGACGGCCAGAACATTTGTGTCTTTCTCGCTCTTTCCACAGAAAATGGTGTTGGGTAGGTTAAGTGAGTCTATACTCCTGACTTAGGTAAAAACCTACGAGTAATCCTCTTGCTCAAAACCAAGTTCTGGGTGCGCTTGCGGCGCAGTCTTTGCTGTCCGCTTTGGCGGGCGTTGAAGTGGTTTTGGCCGGGACGGCGAGCGACCAGCTTTCCGTTTCTCGTCACTTTAATCCTCTTCGTATATGATTTGTTTGTTTTCATAGTCTCGTTTTCGGGGCGGCTTTCGTCGAGAGAAGCGACAAAAAGTGCCGAAACTATAGCGTAGAAAGCGGCCTAAAT
>CAYZRD010000016.1:0-10758 GCA_964480015.1 uncultured Candidatus Saccharibacteria bacterium | reverse complement strand
ACCACGAATAAATCTCCCAACCATGCTTTGGTTCTCACGCGGTTTTTCTTGCCAACGTTTAAACTCTGTCTGGGCGAAGTTACTGAAACGACCCACGGTATTTCTACCCACAAAACCTTGTACTTTCCTGCGCATAAAGTCGGTTGTTGCAAGTGCCTGATTAGCCCCCACCGCCCCCATCTGTCTTGCCACCAAAAGCGATGCATAAACAAAACCGATGATGATGAGATAATAGAGGAAGAAACCGAAAAACCCACTCTCTCCCGCCGCAGTGCTGAAAGATTGACTGAAAGATGACGAATCAAACTGCATGGCCTCTAGTGTCCTAAGTGAGAGGTAGATCATGAATATGTAAGCCGGTGCCACAAAAGCATTCCGTAAAAGCAGGTCCCACCATCGTTTAGAGTGCGAGGCGAATCCGGGGAAAACCCAGCCGAGGAACATTGCCGGAGAAAATATCATCAAAAGTATCAAGGTAATGAATCGGCTTAGAAGAAGTATGGCTCCGGAGAGGAATACGAAACCGGATACCAGCATAAATATCATCACAATAATTGAAAATCCCAGTACTTTAAACATTCCCCAATCGCTACTGGCCATTTCTTTCAGCTCTGCGGAGGCGCTCTTGGTATAGCTTGCGAGGTCGGTCATCTCCATAATTTTTCCGGCCACTCCCTTAACTTCACCGACCAGATAAGACTCATAAGAACCGTCTATCTGGATCAGTTGATATATCTGATAGGCGGCAACATTTGAGAAATCAATGACCACTTTGGTTACATAGAGACTGAAATTTATCAGCAGCGCCGCTCCGATGATGGCGCCGAGCAAACGCTTGGTGCCGCTATCATCCGAGCGCAAAATAGTCATGAAGCCGATGTAAATGAGGCCGAAAATGAATAGAAGATTAAAGATGTCCCGCACCACCGTCCAGAGAGAATCTATAGCCGCGCCCATGCCAAAGCGGGTGATGGATCCGGCCATATCGACGACCAGGAGCTTCATGGTGTAGTCGAGCATGAAGCCGCCGAACCACAAAACTATGCCGCCAATGCCGGTGAAGAACTGATAAAGCATCCATTTAAAACCATCAAGCCCAAGATCATTCTCGGTTAGTTCTGGGCTTTCCTCGGTTTCGCTGGTGCCATCAGCCGCTTGGTTCGCTGTTTTGTCAGATTGCGTGCTCTGATCGTCCGCCGTTTGCGTTTTTTGTTCCTCGCCTTCCTCCTGCGCTTGGGCAACTCCACAGGGAATCGCCAGAATAGCGACAAACAAAATTACAAACAACGCCGAGCGCGTCATATGATTGGCAATTGTTGTATGACTTCCGAATCGCATAGATTTATTCTTCATCTGGAGGCTCCAGCTCGCCATCGTAATCAAAGTTGCCGCCGCATTCGTACCGTTCGACCGCCGTGTCGTATTTGAATTTATCGACCATCTTCGCGAACTCAAGATCTATATAACTTATTTCCAGTTCCTGGTTCTCATACTCAGTGCGGAAGAGCCCTTGCGATTTATATTGCAGGAAAGTGGCCATGACCGCGTTCTTTGTGCTGGCATCGGCGGCTTTATCGTACTGGTCATCGAGTACTTCTAATATGGCGATCGTCGTGCTTGAAATATTGAGGTTGGCGGTGCTGTTCTCCTTGGCTTCTTTAAGTTCATCGGTTAATTCAAGATCAAAACATCTTGGGAATTCAGATTTGTTTTTGGCCAGCTTGTCTTCAAGCTTTTTTATTTCTGAAAGAATTTTTTTCTGGAGTTCGGAGTATCTCAACTCGGCCGCGAGCGCTTCTTTAATGGCGTTGTTGTTTTGCGACTGATATTTGGTTATGTCTTCTTTAGCCAAAGCGTCAGCGTAAGAAAGATTTCCTTCGTCGCCGAATATATTTTGGCTGTATGAAGAATTCCCGCCGAGGCCCAATACGCCGGCAAATGAGGTAAGCGCTTGGTTCGTCAGGTTGGCCATAAGACCGCCTATTACCTCATTAAGCTCGTCCATGTTTAAGAGTTGCATCGCCGGCAACTGGCCTAAGTAATAGCCGAGAGTGTCAGAGAGCAAAGATTGCGGGCTAGTGTAGTGGCATTCCGGCTTGGCACTGCCGTCCGGTCTCGATACCGTACGGCAAGTCTGCGGCGTTTTCATGCCACGAGCGTTGTCAATGGCTTGCCTGACATTGGCTTGCGCTGCCAGCACCTGGCGGTCGCGTATTACGCGAGCCCAAAGCAAGGCGCAAGTGTCGTCGTTCGCGCACTTGGTCGAGTTTTCAAAAATGACGGTGAGTTCGTTTCTTTTCGGCGCGGTATCGGCTCCGGCGGCTTCTTCAGGAGCGGAGCATTGCAATTGTTCAGGGCTGTTGCGCAGACGCTCGTCTTCAAGAAGCAAAACTTTGGTTTCGAAAGAAGCTCTGTCTGTGCACAGATTGTTAAGCTCATTGCCGGAAATTAACTGCCCGACAACCGCCTGACGTATCCTTTCATACTCGTTTGAATAATTGGTGACGAAAGCCGGTTCGCCGTTTAGACCCGAGTTGACAAATTTGATGAGATTGCCGGTTAACTGCTGGAGCAGCTGCTTGCCCATGTTCCAAGTCAAGGTATCCAGCGAATATTCCTTAAGGACGAGCGCTTGCAGCGAAGCGGTGCTTAGCGCTCCGGAAATCCTGGCCAGCACATTGTTTAGAGTGTTGGTTATAGTGGTTTTGGCGACATTTTCGATCACGATAACCGGTTCCGCCGCGCGCGCGTTGTTTACCGGAGCAAACGCCGCCGTCAAACAAAACACCAGACTGATCGCCACAATCTTTGATTTCAAGTGTAGTTTAGTCATCGTATTTCCACCGAAATAAACCGCGATGCGGTGTCGCTTTCATTCCATTGTATCCCGCTTTCGTGCAATTTCAGATAAATATTTGATATAGCTGTGTAGAGAGCATTCGCGTCTTGCGGGTAGCGCCTGAAACGAAGCATGGCGGGCAAAGCATCATCGTAAACGCGGCGGAAAGCCCTAATGTCTTCCTCCAGAGCTTGGTATACATTGGTGAGAGCCAAGTGCTCGCTAACCATCGAAGACGGCACACTTGTCTTTTGCATCTCGTCAACCATCTTGGAATACGAGTTGATTATGCCGTCGAGCTTACGGAGCTCGTTCTCGTCGCCGGTTGTGAAACTGCGGTCTAAGATTGTCAACTCATCTTCACTGCCTTCCAGCACGCTGTTTTCAATAGCGATTTTGGCAATCTCGTTTCCGTAAGTTCTTAAAGCCAACAAGCTGTTATCGGGCGAAACTTTCACGTCGGCGCTGGTATATTGCCGGTCAACCGCCTCTCCGACCAGCGAATTGACGGTATTGCTAACCAACGAGGAGGTTGAATGCGAGCCGGCGCCCGGGGTATCGGTGTTTAGCATCAACTGCGCCAGTTCCGCCGCCAAAATCTCAGTGCGGCTTCTCGTTGCCGAGTCGTCACCCTTTTTTGTCGGCAAGGTTTCCTGCCAGTCGGGCACTCCGTCGCCGTCGGAATCACCGATCGGTATAAAAGTCCTACCTGCTTCGGTATTTACCAGTACATTCACGCTTTGCGAAGCATTGGTCGGGGCGCTTTCGCGCGAAAAAATGAAAGAAACGCCTACAAGCAAAAGACCAAAAATTATCGCCGCGGTGACCTTTATGTTTGGCAGGTTCATGTCAAAAATAACCCGAACGAATCGTTAAAATTCCTCCAGTTACTATGAATTATAGCAGTCGCGCGGGCATCAATCGGCGGTTGTTGATGTCACTGTGGTTAATGTCTGGATTATAGGTGGGTTGGTTGTTTATTAGTTCCACTCTTGGAGCAACTTTGCCAACGATAACCACAATTCAAGGCCCAAATCTTCAGCCCGAGCCGTCTCTTTTATCCCCAGTGTGGAAAAGCTGTCAATAAGTTTTTCTCTAGGAAAATTCGCGCTCAGGTTACCCAACAGCTGTTTTCTTTTTTTTCCAAAACCAAGGTGCAGAAGTTCAAAAAAGAATTCCTGGTTAAGGTTTTTGAAGTTGTCTTTATTGATATTTTCAATCAGCACGATCGCCGAATCCACTTTAGGTTGCGGCGTGAAATGGCCGCGCGAAACGCTTTTTATGTAGTGAGGAGTGCCGAAAGCTTTTACCGACAAGGACAACAGGGATTCTTTCTCGCCGCGCTCTAGACTCGTCGTGGCGCGTTTCCCCACTTCCTTTTGCACCAGGAAGACCAAGAGTTTCGGTTGAATTTTGTCGGAGAGAAAAAGCCGGAACAACAGTCCGGATAGATAGTACGGAATATTCGCCACTACTTTGAAGTTGTGGTCTTTAAGGTTAAGCTTTGCAATATCAAACCGGCGAACGTCCGCGTGCTTTATGAGCAGCCGCGAGGAGGCAATAGCATCTTTGAACTTCTTTTTGAGAACCTCTATCGCGCGTCTATCGGCTTCAAGAGCGATTATCTTCGCTTTGCGTTTAAGCAACTCCTCGGTCAGCGCGCCCGTGCCCGGTCCTATCTCCACAACCGTCTCACCCTTCTCGATTCTCGCGGCGTCAGAAAGCCAGCGCGGCACCACCTCGCTGTTAAGAAAGTGTTGGCCGAGAGATTTTTTGGTTTTGAATTTCTTTTCCTCCATTGTATTTTTGATTAGTCAATATTGATCACCCTTTCAAAACCGGAGAGAAAACCGCCCGCTTTGTCGTCGCGCTCCAAATATTTCTCATCGATGTCAGAAAGAAAAGATGAAGGGATATTCACTCTTTGGCTACCGAATATGGTTCTCGTATGGGCGTAAGAAAGCCACACTTTTTTCCCCGCTCTTGTTAGCGCCACATAAAATAGCCGCCGTTCCTCTTCCGTGTCAACGGCGCCGTCGTCAAGGCGTTCGTGCGGAAACAGGCCTTCTTCAAGTCCCGTGATGAACACATAAGGAAACTCCAAACCCTTGGCCGCGTGTACGGTCATGAGCCTGACCGCGTCTTTTTCCTCCTTCGATTTTAGTTCGTCTTGATCGCTTTGGAGCGCCGCGTCTTCAAGGAGTGCGAGCGCGCCTTCCTCGGGAGCAAGCTCGTCGTAACGGGTGGAAAGAGTCACGAGTTCGCGCAGGTTCTCAATTCTCGCGAGATCGTCTTCGGTCCCGCTCTCCTTGTAATATTCCTCCATGCCGCTTTGTTTAAGGATAAATTTCAAAGTTTCGGAAATTTTTTTGCTACGAGCCTCCTTCGCGATGTCCATCATAAGCGACTGGAATTTCTTTACTTTGCCTTCCGCCGCTCCGGTTATCGTGCCCGGTTTGCCTTCAATTATTTTAAGCACCGTCACTTTGCCGAGGCCCCGCGGCGGAGTGTTGGCGACGCGCGAAAGGTCGCTTGTCGAGCCGGGGTTAAGAGCGAGACGCAAATAAGAGAGAGCATCTTTTATTTCTTTCCGTTCGAAAAATTTTGTTCCCAATACTTGATATGGAACTTCGTAGTTGAGAAAAGCTTCTTCAAGCGCGCGCGATTGGAAGTTGGTGCGAAAAAGAACAGCTATTTCCGAAGGCGCCGCGCCGCTCTCAATAAGCCGCTTTGATTCCCTTGCCACAAACTCGGCCTCGTCGGCTCCGGTTAGCGCGGATATGAGCGCGAGCTTGTCGCCCTCATCGTTGCTCGTGAAAACCGTTTTGTCCACGCGATTGCGGTTTTGTTTGATGATTGCGTTTGAAACGGCAATAATGGTTTTGGTGGAGCGGTAATTTTCTTCAAGCAAAACAGTTTTGGCTCCGGGAAAGTGCCGTTCGAACTGCAAAATGTTTTTTATATCAGCCCCTCGCCAGGAGTAAATTGAATTGTGGGTCACAATACCATTAGCGATAAAGTTGTGGCTTGGGGTCACATCGATATCATAGACGTCTTCGCTTTTTTGTTCGGTTTTGACGTCGACAACCTCATCGTAGCCATTGTCTGTGAACAACATCATTCCGGGGCGGATGCAACTCGCGGGAATAAGAGGCAAAGAATTTTTAGATGCGCCATCTTCGGCCTTACCTAACCTGGCATTCTTTATTATTACGCAATCAGGTAGAGCCGCGGTAATTTTTTTCACCAACTCCTCCAGGCTTCTGTAATCGCTATGAGCGCTTTCAAAGCGCCAAGACGCAGAACCGGACTTGGCCGGTCGCACTGAAAGACCAAGCGACCGCAAGGCTTTTTTTGTGGCCGCGTCGGCGCCGACCATACTGATTCGGTGCATAGGAGTCTTGCCTCGCCGGTCGCCGCACAAAGTCAATATAAGATTGCGGCGCCCCGAGCGCGAGTGTCCTTGAGGACGATGGTGAGGATGCGATACTGATAAACCGCAGTCCTTAAGCAGACGCTCGGCGCTTTTCTCTGTGTCAAATTTTTCAAATATCGCGTCTATAACCTTTTGGTCGTGAACGTATCCTCCTTTGCTTCTTCCGCGACGGGCCATAAACGGAATGGTCGGTATTTGAAAGCGCAGGGACAATTCATACTCCATAATTCTGGCTTTCTGAGGAGTGTCGTGCGCGGCCAAAATCCAGATCGCATCGGCATGCTCCTGATTGGTTCGCAACATAAAACCGGGCATTGGGCGCCTCTGGCCTTTGGTATACATAGCCGATACGCCTAGTCGCCAGCCAATCGATTTTTTGTTCATCAGGTAAGTGAAGTACCACTGTGAAGACAAACCATAGCGATATCCTGCAAAGTGCGTATGATCCTTGGTTGTGGTCAAACTTTTTCCACCCCTGGTCTTTATTTTCACCAAACTATTGGCACGGCGCCTGTAGGCGCCGCTTACGGTAGCGGCTCGTAAGTCGCCGCTGCCGTAGTTTGAGAGCACTATGTCTCCCACTTTTACATTCTCGATTTTTTTCACGCTTTTGTCGGCCATTGTGACGAGTGTGCCTTTTTTTAAACATTGATCGATATCGCCGACCACGCAAATATTTTTTCTCTCTCCGGCGAGGAGGCGCGCGATTTCGTACTGCACTTTGTTAGTGTCTTGGTATTCGTCTATATGAATGTAGCGATAGCGATCTTGGAGCACTTCTCTTACGACCGGATAGGATTCCAACAACCGCAACGTGGAAAGTAGAAGATCATCAAAATCAAGCGCGCCATCTTTTTTAAGAAGTTTCTCATAGTGTTCCCAAACTTCAGCGGCCACTCGTTCCGGATACGAGGAGGCGCTTTCGGCGAAACCTTCTCTTCCTATAGCGTCGCCTTTGGCGCGGGAAATTAAGCTCAAGATTCGTCTCGGTTCAAATTGTTTCGGACTATAACCGGCGATAGTGAGAGCTTCCTTTACGGCCTTCACGCTGTCCCCACGATCATAAATGGTGAAGTGTTTCCGCAAATCCAAGGTCTCGTGGTGTTCACGAAGCAGCCTTACGCCAAGTGAATGAAAGGTGGTAACTACCGGTGTTGAGTCCAGGCCGCTTTGTCTTGAAGTTGGAAACTCTCTCATCAAAGCAAGCACTCGCTCGCGCATCTCCTTGGCTGCTTTGTTGGTGAAGGTGACGGCCAAAATATTGTGCGGAGGCACGCCTTGGTGTATGAGGTGCACAATATGATGGGCAATGACTCTGGTTTTTCCGCTACCGGCTCCGGCGAGCACCATGAGCGGACCATTTGTGCAAAGCACCGCCTCTTTTTGTCTTTCATTTAGGCCCTCTAAGTACGGCGCGCTTTCCATTTGGCATCATACTAGCACGCCAAATTAGAACTTCGGAGCGCGGCGCCTACGGCGCCCGCCAAAACTTTAAAACCAGAACCTAAAATCCAAACTTGTCAATATATGAAAAAACCATAAAATACAACGTATTTTTGGGCTTTTTTCGTAAGGTGGAAAAAGTGGAAACAGTCAATTGATTAGGTGTTGCCCTCTAGTATCATGGTCTTGCTGGAGTTTCTCCGGCTGGAGCTTGCGGAGCTCTTTTTGTTTGCAGAGGCGAATTTGCGGATGAGAAGCGGCGAGACCTTAACCTAGAATTTATAGAACGTAAAGAACAGGATGCTGACGGCTCTATAGGCATGGGGGCTAAAATGGCCCTCGTCCGTCAGTTGATATACAGACTTTTTAAGATCCGAAGCGTTCGGCTTTCTTTGGTCGAAATTTTACCCCTCCTTTTTATTGTGACCGTGCCATTATCAGTGCACGCTGGGCTCCTGTCTTCAGTGTTCGAGCTATTTGGCGAGACCACCATTGCTTACGAGAAACCCACTCCCGCGGGAGCGACCGCGAGCGATGCCAAATTGCTGGCCTCGCGCACCAATCCGGACGGCAGCGGCAATCAAGGCGGCGGCGACATTATTGTTGATGAAGACGCGCTCATCTCTGGAGGTCCGTTTGGCACTGATGTTTCGGACAGCAAATATCAAAATGGCGAGATCAGTATTTACGTAGTCAAAGAGGGCGACACCCTGTCCCAAATAGCCGAGATGTTCGACGTTACCTCGAACACGATTTTGTGGGCGAACGATATTAAGAGCAAGACCGACATACATCCCGGCGATTCGCTTGTCATTTTGCCGATAGTCGGCGTTCGCCACGTGGTCAAATCCGGCGACACGATTAATTCCATCGCCAAGAAATACGAAGGCAACGCAGAAGAAATTCTTTCATACAACCAATTGGCTTCAGCGAACGACATCTCCGTCGGTGACACTCTTATAATTCCAAACGGCAACTTGCACGAGAGCGCGCCAAAGCCGACAAGTTCCGGAGGCAGGACGACGGCGGTAGCGAGCGCTTCCTCCGGCGGCGGTTTCCAAAACCCACTCCCCGGTTCAGTGAGAACCCAAGGCCTTCACGGTTACAATGGCGTTGACCTCGCGGGCTTGCCAGCCGGTTCACCGGTAAGGGCGGCGGCTTCCGGTCAGGTCATAGTGGCGCGTTCGTCTGGCTGGAACGGCGGTTACGGTAATTACGTCGTCATCAAGCACGGCAACGGCACGCAAACCCTTTACGCCCACCTCAATTATGTAAACGTGGCGGCCGGCGCGAGCGTAGGTGCGGGCGATGTGATCGGCGGGGTTGGTAGTACGGGTAGGTCCACGGGAGTGCATCTACACTTCGAAGTGAGAGGCGCCAGCAACCCATTTTAGGCCCATAACCTCGTCAATTTCGTCGCGGCGACGCTCACTCTATTATTCATAGCACTCGCATCGCCGCTCCTCATTTCCTTGTTCTGCATCCTAAAATGAGTTGCTGGTTCCCTCCAACCCATTCTAAGCGTCTGGCTTGTCTTTTTGGCGCATTTCTGCCTGCTTCAGTCGGCCGACTCGTCACCATAGGTTTCTACGGCTCCTCACCGTCCTCTTTCCAGCGGGCACAACTGCATCCAAAAATCCTAAGCTAGAAAATACCTTTACGCTTTTCAAACAAAACGGCGCCCAACTCAGGCGCCAGTTTTCGACCAGGAGCGGTCTTCGCTCAGAGGTAGCGCAACTCCTCCAACCGTCTGTCCACTTCTTCCCTTGATCGGAATATATTTCTGTCGTTTACGGTGCTGATGCCGGCGTCTTTCCCTCTGCCATAGAGGAGAAAATGCGAAGCATCATGTATGCCGTGACGACGTAGCAGCGCCTTGAGGGCCTTCTGCCCCTTGGATTCTTTCGGCATGGTAATCTCCTTTACTACTTCAGCTTTATGCTAGCACAAAATCATGAAACACTGGTAGAAGTATCACAAGGTACAACAATATGGGTAGAAAATTTAAAAAACCTTAAAGTTTTACCCTATATTGCAAGGCCTCGAATACATGTTTGGTTTTAATGTCGTCGGAGTCGTCGAGGTCGGCGATTGTGCGCGAGACTTTTATTAGTCGATGATAACTGCGCGGAGACAAATTCAATTTTGCTGATGAAGTTTTAAGCAAGTCTTTTACATCGTCCGAAAGTACGACAGTTTCTTCAAGGTCGCGGCTGGTCATGTTTGCATTCGTGCTGACGCCGCGCCCCTTTAGGCGCGCACTTTGGCGTTCGCGCGCCGCCTTGATGCTTTCACGCGCGCGCTTGGTTTCATCGCTGTCCTTCTTCTCGCCGATGAGCGTGTCATAAGGTACGTGCGGCACTTCGAGCCACAAATCTATGCGGTCGAGTATCGGTCCCGACACTTTTCCTTTGTAGGTTTCGAGCATTGAAGAAGCGTAGTCGCTGGAGCCGTCTTCGCTCCCGCGATAGGGATTCATGGCGGCGACAAGTACGAAGTCCGCCGGAAAGAGCGCGCTTCCCTGCACGCGTGATATCGCCACCACTTTATCTTCAAGTGGTTGGCGTAGCGCGTCGAGACTGCGCCGCTCGAATTCCGGAAACTCGTCCATAAAAAGCACTCCGCGGTGTGCGAGCGTGACTTCTCCGGGCTTTGGGTGAGCTCCGCCGCCGACAAGCGCCGTGTGGCTGGCGGTATGATGCGGAGCGCGAAAGGGCGGAGCAGAATTTATGGCGCTACCCAAGCCTCCGCCAAGCGAATGTATGGCCATCACCTCAAGCGCTTCTTCGTGTGAAAGCGGCGGCAGAAGTCCTTGGAAGGCGCGAGCGAGCATCGTCTTTCCCGTTCCTGGAGGCCCGACCATGATGACATTGTGTCTGCCGGCAGCGGCGATGATGAGCCCGCGCTTAGCGCTCTCTTGGCCTTTGATGTCTTCCAAAGTAATGTGCGTGTCCACCCACAAATCGGAGATGGTCGTTTCCGGTTGCGGCGAAAGTTCACGGTGGTCTTCTCTGTCTTTATCCAAATGATTAACGACTTC
>CAYZRD010000015.1:6153-11111 GCA_964480015.1 uncultured Candidatus Saccharibacteria bacterium | reverse complement strand
CGTTGTCAGTCACAGCGACATAGGCAACGCGGTCACTCTTTAGCGAAATATTTTTGACATCGTAAGTCCAACCGCCATTTTCATCCGTAACGATACTGGCCACCGCCGGGGCCGTGAAAAAATACACCAACGTCGGCGTGTTTGGTTTGCCATAACCGGATAGTATCTCATTGTCAATTATTCTTCTCGCCTGTAAATCATTTGGCAAATTTGTCGGTAAAGAACTCTGCACCACCGCAAACTCCGTACCTCTTAAAGCGTCAAATACAGACGCCTCTTGCGTGGCATTTTGACTTACAGACAGACGCTCGCTCATCCCGGGCACATGGAAAATCGTCAAAATTGCTCCGATAAACACGAAAGCCAGGCCGGCCAAACGAGCCGACTGAATCGCCAGTTTCTCAGCATCAACCGGAAAACGAAAAGGCGAAAGAACGAGCAACGAGAGCTTATTGTAAACATCGCCAGGAACCGGACTGGCCGGTTTTTTATTTTTGTTTGCTACGTGCTCTTTCACGGTTTTTTTCGCGCGAGGTTTTGTAACGTTTTTTTTAGCTCCCCGCGCTTTGGCGGTAGCGGATTTAGACGATGATTTTTGGGCGGAGGGCATTTGCTTATATTATAGCGCGCTAAAATCACAGACAATGTTTAGGATTGTAGATAAAAATTACTTTTTCTTTTTTAACAGCAATTCTTCCAGCACTTTTATTTCATCTCTGATTATGGCCGCCGTCTCAAAATCGAGAATTGCCACGGCGTCATTCATTTGTTTGCGTTTGCCTTTGAGGACTTTTTGCGGATTGCGTTTGAATAGATCTATGTCGATCGTAAGGAGCGTGTCCACGGTCTTATCATGCTCGGTACGCAACTGATCGGTAATGGATTTGATTTCTTTCTTGATGGTTTCCGGAGTGATGCCGTGCTTTTTATTGTACGCAAGCTGAAGTTCGCGGCGGCGGTTAGTTTCTTCAACCGCCTTCTTAAGAGCGCCGGTCACTTCGTCCGCATATAAAATCACTTTGCCGTTGACGTTACGGGCAGCGCGGCCGATGGTTTGGATAAGCGCCGTTTCGCTTCGCAAAAACCCTTCTTTGTCGGCATCAAGAATTGCCACCAATTCAACTTCCGGCAGGTCGAGACCTTCGCGCAAAAGGTTTACGCCGACCAGACAATCAAATTCGCCCTTTCGAAAATCGCGCAAAATTTCAATGCGTTCTAAAGTCTCGACGTCGCTGTGAATGTACTTGGTTTTGATTTTTTTCTCCTCAAGAAATTCCGCCAAATCCTCCGCCATGCGTTTGGTTAGTACCGTACAGAGAACGCGCGCGCCTCTCTCGATGGTATTGACGGCGACTTCAATAAAATCCTTAATCTGGCCGCCGTAATTGCCTTTTTCAACGACCGGCCTAAGGTCGATAACCGGATCCACGAGACCGGTCGGACGGATTATTTGCTCCACCATTGGTGTTTTTGTTTCTTCCGCCCTCTCAAATTCATATTTGCCCGGCGTTGCTGAAGTGTAAATTCTTTGTCCGACTTTAGCTTCGAATTCCTCAAATTTAAGCGGTCGGTTGTCAACCGCGCTTGGAAGACGAAAACCGTAGTCAACTAGAGTTTTTTTGCGCGATCGATCGCCGGCATACATGCCGTTTAATTGCGGAATGGTCACATGGGATTCATCGATCACAGTCAAAAATCCCGCACCTAGGACATCCGATGTTCTAGGTTGAAAGAGACGGACATTTTCTTTGAAATAGTCTATTAGGGTATACGGGGCTTCGCCTGGCGCGCGTCTGTCAAAATGACGCGAATAATTTTCAATACCGTTGCAGTAGCCGATTTCACGAATCAAGGCAAGGTCGTGTTCGGTGCGTCTCTTAAGTCTCTCCGACTCAAGCAACTTCCCTTCTTTTTTGAATTTTGCCAACTGCTCTTTAAGTTCGGCCTTAATGTTTTCGATGGCCACCTTTCTTTCTTCTTCGGGCGTGACAAAATGTTTGGCCGGAAACAAATAAAAAATCTCCGGTTCCTCAATTATTTCTCTGGTTACAGCATCTATCTTGGTAATACTGTTAACAATACTATTAGTATCGTTAACAGTACTATTTCCGAAGCCGAGTCTGAATATTACACGTTCGTTCGTAGGCATTATTTCCACCGTGTTTCCCACCGCTCTGAACGAGCCCGGGTTTAAATCGGCGCTGGTGCGCTCAAAGTACATCGAGACCAAAGTGCGGAGCATATCCGTGCGGGTGGTTTTGAATCCTTTTTCGATTTTCTTGTGCACCTTTTCGTACTCGGCCGGCGAACCCAAACCATAAATGCAGGACACCGAAGCCACAATGATGACATCGGGACGTGTGAGCAACGCCTGTGTCGAGGCGTGCCGTAATCTGTCTATTTCTTCATTTATCTGCGCCTCCTTCTCAATATAAGTATCAGAAATCGGCATATAGGCCTCCGGCTGATAGTAGTCGTAGTAAGAGACGAAGTAGTGAACTGCATTGTTCGGAAAAAAATCCCGGTACTCTTGAGCGAGTTGAGCGGCCAACGTTTTGTTGTGAGCAATGACGAGCGTCGGCATCTGTACCGCCTCTATAACATTCGCGACAGTAAAGGTTTTGCCGCTACCAGTTACACCAAGAAGCGTCTGGTGTTTTTTGCCAGATTTCACTCCATTGACCAATTTTTCTATCGCTTGTGGCTGGTCACCTGCAGGTTGTTTATCGCTGACTATTTCAAATTTCACCCTGCGAGTATATCTTCTCGGAGCTTCTTTGTGAAATTGACGATCAAATATAGATTATGAATCGAAGCCAGATGAGCGCCCAGCATTTCACCGGAGCGGAACAAATGCGCCAAATAAGCTTTGGTGTAATTTTGGCAAACGTAGCAGTCGCAGCCTTCATCAACTTTTGAAAAATCCCGTTGGTATTCGCTCTTAAACAAATTTGTCTTAATGATGGACATCGGATGTCCATCATTTTCAATTACGGACATCGGACGTCCGTAATTTTGGCGCGCATGGTTTGCGTTTTTGTGTTCATAGATAGTGCCGGTACGCGCGAGCCGTGTTGGAGCGACGCAGTCAAAGGTGTCACAGCCGAGTCGCACGCCTTCCACCAAATCCTCCGGTTCGCCGATGCCAAGCAAGTGGCGCGGTTTATCTTCCGGCAAGTTTTCGTTCACGACTTTGAGTGCTTCGCCGAGGTCCGCTTTTGAAAAACTGCCGCCGATACCGAAGCCGTCAAAATCCATATTGGCGAGAGTGCGGGCGCTTTCGAAACGCAAGTCGAGAAAGCGCCCGCCCTGCACAACACCATACAACCTTTGTTTCTTGATGGCATCATAGTTTTGCTTATGTGCCAAAATTGAACGCTTAGCCCAGCGATGCGTTCGCTCCATCGCTTCTTTTTGATATTCATAATTTGCGCTTGGACTGGTGCATTCGTCAAAAGCGACCATGATGTCCGCGCCAATGGCGTGCTGAATTTCCATTGAACGCTCGGCTGTGAAGCGATGCATAGAACCGTCAATGTGCGAAGTAAAAGTCACGCCTTCTTCGTCAATAACGCAAAGTTTGCCGTGGCTTTCAGCCAATCCCTTGCTGTAAACATTAATCTGTCGAGGTCGAACCTCGACAGATTCGATGTCGCCTTTTGAAAACTTGGTAACTCCCTTTCCGAAAGCGGCCCCGAGCGAGAAGACCTGGAAGCCGCCGGAGTCGGTCATGGTTGGCAATTTCCAATTTGAAAATTTCTGCAAGCCGCCAGCCTCTTTGACGACTTCGTGTCCTGGTTGGAGATAAAGATGATACGTGTTGGCAAGAGCAATTTGCGCGCCAATCACATTTTGCAATTCCTCCGGAGTAACACCTTTCACAGTGCCCTTGGTACCGACAACAACAAAAGCCGGGGTTTCGATGTCGCCGTGAGGAGTGTGGATTATACCGGCGCGAGCAAGTGAATCTGGCTTACGCTTTACAATTTCAAAAAATAAAGGGGGCGCCACGGCTGTGTAATTTAATTACCGATTTTAAATTTTAAATTGAATTAAAATTATTTAACGCTGAGAAGTTCAATAGCAAAAACGAGTGTGGCTCCTCCCGGTATCGGTCCATAGCCATCTTTGCCGTAAGCCATAGACGCCGGCACAACCAGTATTCTTTGGCCGCCGACTTTCATTCCCAAGATTCCCTGTTCCCAACCAGGTATGACTTTCTTTTCGCCGACAGTAAATGAAAACGGCTTGCCTTTTTGATAACTGTTATCAAACTGCTGGCCGTTTTGCAAAGTGCCGATGTAATTCACCTCAACCGTGTCGCCTTTTTCAACCTCCTTGCCGGTGCCGAGTATCACATCGTTAACAATTAGCTTTTCCAAATTTCCGTTACTCTGCGCTTCATTAAGCGCCTGGCCCAAAGCTTCGGGAGTGTTGTTTTCGGAAGCGACGACCACGGATGCGGCTTGGCTATTTTCGCTTTCAGCGCTCGGCAAAAAAGTGCCATCAAGACGCAAGAGAAAAAGCGTCAGCGACATCGCTGCCACGCTGAAACCAATACCGATGGCCTCAAATTTGCTGATTTTCATAGCTTTTAAGTGGTTTGAATGATACTGCAGAAGACGCAAGATTGCAATCGCGGCAAAGACGGCGGCCAGCTAATACGAAAATTTCACCTTGCCGCCGGCGATGTCCTCGCGTATTGAATACGAGCTGCGGGCAGAAAGCTTATCCAAAAAAATTTTCCTGTCAGCGCCCGTCATCAATTGCGGACTAGCCTTACTGTTTCGACTGTCGGTCAAAATAAGTTCAATTTCCCCTTCATTTTGCGCGAATTCTATCCTCAGCAACATACCTATTTCTACCTCATCGCTGAAATACTGATCAAAAACAAAATTGCCGAGAGAATAAAATATCAGCGCTTCTTTATACTGTTCAATGTCTTGCACGACATGCGG
>CAYZRD010000015.1:0-6060 GCA_964480015.1 uncultured Candidatus Saccharibacteria bacterium | reverse complement strand
TCAATGTCTTGCACCACATGCGGATGGTGGCCAATGATGAGATCCACTCCCCCGTCCACAAGAGTGTGGGCCAATTCTTCTTGCGCGGAGTTGTGTTGATCCCGATATTCTTCGCCCCAGTGTATGTACGCAATTTGCACGTCGCTCAACTTTTGCATTTCCTCAAGTGGAGCTTGCAATTCCGCCTCACTCGGATAACGTGAGGTGGCATTCAGTGCCACAATGGCTACCGCCAGGCCGGAAATATCCGCGCGGGTTATCGAGGTGCTCGCGATCTTGCTCGGGTCGCCAAAAACTTTGAAACCGTACAGCTCGAGGGCTTCCTTGGTGTCGGAAAATCCTTTTTGTCCGTGGTCAAAAGCATGGTTGTTGGCCAGAGAAAAGTGAGTGAAGCCGGCTTCGACAAGCGACGCCAGGTTTTCTTTTTTAACGGAAAACACCATGCCAAGAGCGGGAGTGGGCATATGTACCTTTGGCACCGCAGCTTCAAAGTTGCCGATTACGACTTTGCCATTCAGCAAATTGGTGACGTTTCTAAACGGGAATGACACTCCCTCGGCGGCGATTTTTTTCTCCACATCTCTCCCTAGCATGATGTCGCCGACCACGACCATGGCGTTCTCGCGATTCTTGCCGAAGCCCGCTTTGGTGATTAGGCGACCGAATTGATGGTGAAATGATTCAGCTTTAGCCAGAACTGGTTCTTCCAGACGACCCGCGTAAACAAAAAAAACTACTGCCAAAAGCAGCGTTATGATTATGGCTATCCGGCGCGTACTCATGTGCGGTAGTTCTAGCACACGCCGAGTTTAAACGCCAGGATGAAAGACGCCGAAGTGCTGAACGTACATGATCGCCAAAATAAAAGTGAGCGCCAAAACGGTGGCGTAAAACATGATGCTGATCGCCTGCCAAAGCGATACGTGCCGGCGGCTCTCGCGCATAGATTCCAATTGCGCCGAGTTCATTTCGACGTTGATGCCAAGCAAAGATTGGATGGCTTCGGGACTTAGGCGTTTGTCGGTTAGAAACACGTTGTGAAGGGTATCCACGTGACTTTTATGAGTATTGACGTTTTCCCGAAGCACCGTAAGAGCGGTCTCGACGTCATCTTTGTGCCATTTAGCCGAGATTAGAACCGACCTGATTTCTTCATCCGGCGCGGTCGCATTGAGGCCGTTGAGGCGCAGGATTCTCTCGATGTGATTGCGGTCAATCATAATTGTAGAAAGTATCAATCACCGCGGGCGGCCGGAGCGACGTGCTGCATATAAAGTTGTATCAAAACAATAAACAGACTCAGGATGCCCGGACCGACAATGAAGCCGATAGGGCCAAAAAGCACGATGCCGCCGAGAACCGAAAGCAAAATCAAAAATGGATGCATAGTGGAACCGCGGCTCATAAAATATGGACCAAGAAAATTGTCGATAAGACCAACCGCGAGCGCGGCCCAAATAGTAAGCCCGATCGCGTTGAAATATTCGCCGACAAACAACAGGTAACCAATGGCCGGCAAAAACACTATGATTGTCCCAATGCCGGGAATGAGAGCGCCGATAGCGGCTACGGTACCGAGAAGGATGGCGCGTTCAAAACCGAATATCATGAGACCAAGCGCGGTGAGCGCACCCTGGATAATAGCCACCAAGACCACGCCTGTCGCTACCGAGCGCACTGCAATAGCCATGCGCTTTAGTATCAGCGTATCCTCGGAGTCGGGCAGCGGACTGATTTTTATCAAAGTTCGAGTAAACCCGCGGCCGTCCCTGAAAAAATAAAAAGTACCGATAAGGGCGATGAAAATTGAAAACAAAGTTGAGGCCGTACCGGCAAAAATGGCTCCGAGATTGCCGGCGAACCACTCTGCGCTCTGTCGCAAATACTCCGTAAGATCAATGTTTAGACCCGGAATGACCGATTCAATCATTTCTTCGAGATTGGACAAGGTGTCGGAAAAAGTGTATTGGCTATTTCCAAGCAATTTATAAACAGAAACGGTTTCTCCGATTAGCAGAGAAGTAAGCCAGGTTATCGGTAAAATAACGATAACAATAACAAGCAAGGTGGTCAGAAGCGACGCGATGGTTTCATTCCGTCTTGGAGTATAAGCAAGCACTCGCTCGTACAGCGGATAGCAAATGGTGACGATGACCGCGGCTAACGCGAGCGCGGTAATGAAGGGGGCGAACATCAGCCAAAGCAGGTAGCCGACAATGCCCATGAATCCGAAGAAAAATACATATTCGACTACTCGGTTCAGTAACATAAAGAAATTGTAGCACAAAAGCCGAGCGGGAAGCTCGGCTTGCGGACCTATTGATTAATTTTGACAATCTGTGCTTCAGAAACTCGCGCGGCAACTTCAACGGTGTTGAAAGTGGCGCTCGCGGCTTGATCTAAAGCGCGGATTGAGGAGCCGAAATACAGGCTGACTCCCCACAAAATAATTAGGAATCCTATTGCTTTAAACATAATTTAAATGCTGCATCCACTCTTACTGACCAGGTAAGAGCTCCAATTAAGTGGCGGATGCGGCAATAAAAATTCCCCAAAAAGAACCAGGATCAAACACTTTATAGCATATATGCTATAAATAGTCAACCCTCCCTCGTAGTCGCATCGCCTCTATGATTCTGCCAACCCCGATCTCATAGGCGGCGGCGCGCAACGTGACTTTTTTGGTCAAAGAATATTGGTAAACCGCGGTAAAAGCGTCCTCCATAATTTGTTTTAGCTTGGCTTCCACGTCTGCCTCGCTCCAGTACCAGCCGCTGCGATTTTGCACCCACTCAAAATACGAAACGGTCACTCCTCCGGCATTCGCGAGAACGTCGGGTATCACAATGGTTCCCTTTTTAGCAAGTAAGTCGTCAGCTTCCGGAGTTATCGGATTATTGGCGAGTTCCAATATAACTTTGGCTTCGACATCGGATGCATTATCTTTTGTAATGACGTTATCAAGCGCCGCCGGTATAAGAACGTCAGCGGGAAGCGTCAGCACGGCGTCAGCAAGAAGCACCTCGGCGCCGTCTCGCATCAGCGCTTTCATGTCACAAACACTGCCCGCGCAGTAGAGCGAAGACACTGATCCGCTTTTGTTTTTTGCTTCTTCAACCGCGTATGGATCGAGGCCGGACGGACGGTAGAGCGTGCCTTGACTGTCGGACAACGCTACTATTTTGCAGCCGTTGTTGTGCAGGTATTTGGCAATGGCGGACCCGGCATTACCGAAGCCTTGTATTGCAACCGTCTGTTGGTCAATTTTTAAATTGGCGGCCTTGGCATAAGAGAAAAGAACCATAGCTCCCCCTTCACCGGTCGCGCTGTCTCGGCCCAAGGAGCCGTATAGGGCAGGCGGCTTGCCGGTTATCATTCCGGGTTCGCTTTTGCCGGTCTGTTTTTCATACTCGTCCAGCATAAAGGACATGATTTCGGGATTGGTGTACACGTCCGGCGCGGGAACGTCTTTATCCACCCCAAGATGCTCGAAAAAAGCGTCGATGTAAGCGCGAGCAATTTTTTCTATGTCTTCACTTGTATAGAACTTTGGTTCAAAGGCCACTCCACCTTTCGCTCCGCCGAAAGGAATATTTACGACCGCGCATTTGACGGCCATAACGGCGGCCAGCGCTTCGACTTCTTCAAGATCGGCTTTGGGATGAAAACGAATACCGCCTTTATATGGTCCGCGCGCGTTATTAAATTGCACCCTAAAAGCTTTTAATTCTTTTTTGCCTTTGCCAATTTCAACTGACAACACTTTTTCAAGAACGCGGTCCGGCTTTGTGAGCGAGGCGGTTTCCCCGTCGCTTAAATTCAAATTTTTCGCCGCGTTTTTGATGTGGAGTTGGATTTGTTGAAAGGGATTCATGAAAAGCTGGCCGAGTAGAGTGGAAATTCGAGCGCGCCCTCCTTTGTCTTTGTCGCAAAGTGACATCGGACGATCCCTCGCTGTGCTCGGGATCGGATAAATCAACGCGCAGGCGTCGATTTATCCCTTAATAAACAGTTCGAAACTATCTGGAGTCTCGCCCGGGGCGGCTTCGACAAGATTGAGCTCAACCGCGCGGCTGTTTAGAAGCGCCTTGAAGGTAGCGTTTTCGCTGACTTTTGCCGTCACCATGAAGCGCTGTGTCGTTACAACTTGCGCGCAGAATTCGGCGCTGTTATTTAGCGTGAAGTCCAATGTCACCTGCTCCGGGAAGGATTCTGCAATAATCACTTCCACATCAAGTAAGTCGCAAGGCGTCGGGACATTGACTTCGCCAACAATAGTATGAATACCGTCAATAAAAAAGTGTTTGCCTTCAATGCGGGTGATGCCAGCGTATCTGTCTTCGGACTGATCAATCGGCACCATCGGCGCTTCAGCTTCCTTGGAACTTTTTTGTTTCCAATACGCAAAAGCGAACATACCGGCCACAACAAGAACAAAGAGCAAGACCGCCAGGTACATCGCTCTGTTGCTTTTGCGTTTTTGCGACTGTTCCAATATCGAAGATTCTTGATTATTCAATTCATCCATAAAAAATTAGTTAGGTCGTATATAACCATATGATTATACCATGTACAGAAAAAACCTTAATTTAAAAGGTTTTTTACGTCGTTTATCTCCTTATCTATCAAGGTTTCGGAAACTTCAAGTGCTTGGTTTAGGCCGGCGACTGCCTCTGCCTCCTTCTTGGAAAGCTTGGAGCGCTTGGTGATGGAACGGATCTGATCGTATATCTCGTCGCGGAGGGCTGAAAATATTTTTGTTAACTGTTCGTGTATCTCGGCCGTCTCGTGCTTTAGCCGGAGTTCGCGCAATTTGAATTGGCGGTGTACGTAAGCCAAATGACCGAGAAAAACCAAAAGCACTATGAGCAAACCGAGGTTCAGCATTACCGCTTCTGAAAATATGCCGTGGCGCCAACCGTCGCTTTGAACCGTGGTTACTGTCGCATAAGTGTAGGTTTTGTTCGGAACGACTTTGTAAATCGCCGCGGGTGAATTCATTTGCGTCACAACCTCGCCGCCGTCCGCTGTTGTCGCTTTCGCGTCGGTGAAAGAAAGGGCCGAGTCACCGCGGCCGACAACGCGAAAATCTATGCTTAAAATGGTCGAGTTGACCATGACGGATTTCGTACTGGTGCCGCTTAAAGTTACTGTGCCGTCGTCATTTGAAAAATCAGGCGCGCTTTCCCAGTCATCTATAACCGACGTTTTGCTGTCGAGGCCGACAGCGTAGAACACGGCCGGATCAAATTTAAGCGAGGCGCTTACGCCGGATATCGCTTCGCCCTCGGGATCGATCTCAAGCGTAACGTTAACCATATCCCCGACCTTATAGGCGCCGGAGTCGGGGCGAACAGACAAAAAAGCCGCTTCGGCTTTGAACGAGAAGAGAGTCAAAAACAAAAAGCATAAAAACGTGACGGTGGGAAGATGATTCAACGAACACCGGTTGGAAAAAGGAACATACATATCGCCTCTTTATTATGACACAAAACTTTGGCGCGAAAGCGCGCGTTGTTTTATTTTTGTGAATACAGAACTCATTTCAAAACTAACACAACTAAATATGGCGTCGAAAATTGTTAATTCATTTGTTTCGTCATCGTCGGAACGCAAAACCGGCATAAATCAACGAAAGCTTACTTGCCAGAGGTATCTATGGCTCGCTCGCTTTCGCATATTTCTGCTAATATTTTGCGAACCTTTGGATTGGCGATAGTTTTGAAATGGATTCTGGCTATTTTTGGAGCGGCAAGTGCAGTACGAGCAGGCCGTGCTCCACGAGCGCGTCGGCGTTGCCGATATCAACCGGTGCCGGCAAAATGATGCGGCGATAAAACTCTCCCCAAACGCATTCTTCCGCGCTGAAATGGCCGTTTTTTGACTTCGTCTTTGGTTTTGGGCGTCTGCGTTTTCCTTCGATGCGGATGATGTCTGCGTCGCCCTCTAGGGAAATTTCGATATCTTCAGGCGTGGAGCCGGGTACGTGGGCGTAAATCGTCACCGTATCGTCAGAGAGAAACACATCAACGTCAAGTTGAACAACGGTTGCGTTTCCAG
>CAYZRD010000014.1:6191-11145 GCA_964480015.1 uncultured Candidatus Saccharibacteria bacterium | reverse complement strand
TACCGAAAGCGCTAAGGACGGCCACAATAAGCGAGCCCAAAAGGGCCGGAATAAAGCCGGATACTGAAAATCCCTCTATAAAAGAAGCGGCGAACCAAAACAGCAGGGCGTTCAACACAAAGCTAAAAAGTCCAAGTGTTAAAATATTGATCGGTAACGTGAGGACGAAAAGAACCGGTTTAACAATAAGGTGTAGTAACCCGAGTACAATAGCGGCCACAATGGCAATATAAACGCTTTCCACGACTATACCCGGTATAGTGTATGCGGCCACCAGAAGCGCGGCGGCGGTAATAAGCAATTTTAGGACGAGTTTCATAAGATGAAGCTTACTCTGAACAACGGGCACGGTCAACAGAAGCTTGACTATTAGTTTTATATTTCTTTTCATCATAACCGCCTGCCCGATCTCGTTAACACCTCCGCTTTATCTATCCTTAAGGATAGATAAAGCGGAGGTGGTTCTATGTTACTAATGTAGAGGCGACTCAGGTTAAAACGACGCGCAAAAGTAGAAATAGTTTATGTTAAAACGGTACGCGCAAAAGATGACGGGTGGCACTAAACGCGACATCATCCACCTTCCCTGCTTCATCCAACTACCATTTTATGCACAGCCGTCTATCTATCCTTAAGGATAGATAGATTAATATGACAGTATGAGAGGATCTTCAGGTGATATCAAAATTGAAGAAAAACAAAGGGTCTTGAAGGCTCTTTATCAAACTGCCAGCAGGTTCGTTGGCAAAAACGCAGTCGAATCATTTCTGAATCACGCTTTAACCGACGATGAAAAGCTGGCTATAGGGAGAAGAATCGCCATCGCGCAAATGATACTAGCCGGCCTAACCTACTACGAAATAAACGAACGCCTCCATGTGAGCCCCAACACCTTTAGCCGGATAAACAAGTGGGTCCATGAACGACTGCCCGGTTATGCCGCGTCCTTGAAGCAGGAGCGCGAGCGGTCATTAAAAAGAACAACGAAGCCTAAACGTTATAGGAGGCGCATGGCTGATCCTCTTAGTTTCCAAGGTTTGAAAGACAGGTATCCTATGCACTTTCTGTTGTTTAACATCGCAGATAGTCTGATCACCAAGTTGCGACGCTAGTTTATCTATCCTTAAGGATAGATAAACTAGCGCCGAGGCCATCTACCTACCATCTATTGCCTATGGTTTTGAAAAACGGCAGGGTACTGTAGCCAACTTAGCTTGTCTTCAGTTAAAGCTGTTAAACAATTTTCCACCCGCCCTCGCTTAGTAGTTGTTCCGCCTTCTTATACTTCATTTCTTTGGTTTCAGTGCCGTTTGTTATCGTGACCACATCATTGCGGCCGTAGGTTTTCTCTTTAACGAACGGCACTCTGGTTGCTCCAAAAAAAGCTCCGCCGGCGCTTTCCTGCGCTCTTTGCTGCTGCTTCTGAAGCTCTTGCTCTTCTTTCGCAACCGCCTCGGGCTTCAGGTTCGGCAAAATTTCGGCGATGCGATACAGCGTGTTTATTTGCATTTCTTTGAAGAGGCGTGATGCCTCCTTGCGATACTCGATCAAGGGATCGCGCTGGCCGTAGGCGCGCAGGTTGACGCTTGAACGCGTATAGCTCATTACCTCCAAGTGCTCGACCCAGATGATGTCAATGACCTGGAGAGCGAGGCGACGCATCAATTCGTTCCATTCCGTTTCTTCAAATTCGGCGCGTTTTTTCTCTAGGGCTTCGGCGCTTCCCTCCACCGTATTTTTCATTTCTTCAAGTATCGCCGCGACTTCCTCACCGTTTCCGGTCAGAAGTTTGCGGCGTCGCTCATAAATTACTTGTCTTTGTTTGTTGAGCACGTCGTCGTAAGCGAGCACCTGTTTGCGCGCGTCAAAATGGAAACCTTCAATGCGGGTTTGTGCCGCTTCGAGCTGCTTCGTGATTATGCGGTTCTCTATCGGTTCATCCTCGCGAATGCCGAAAGTACCCATGAGGGACTTGATGCGCTCACCGCCAAAAACTCGCATAAGCGTGTCCTCCATGGAAACAAAAAACTGCGTTTCGCCCGGGTCGCCCTGGCGGCCGGAACGTCCGCGCAGCTGGTTGTCTATGCGCCTAGCCTCATGGCGTTCGGTACCAAGAACAAAAAGTCCGCCAAGTTTTTTGATCTCTTCAGCCTCTTCCTCGCTTGCTGTTGCGCCGCCGAGCTTGATGTCAACGCCACGTCCGGCCATGTTGGTAGCAAGCGTGACCGCGCCTTTGCGTCCCGCTTCGGCGATTATTTCTCCTTCGCGTTCATGGTTCTTGGCATTGAGAAGTTCGTGTTTAATTCCCGCTTTTGTGAGTTCCGCGGAGAGAAGTTCGTTCTTTTCGATGGATGCCGAACCGACCAGTATCGGTTGACCGGTACTATTGACTTCTCTTATCTTCCGGATGACTGCTTGGAACTTGCCCCTCTCGGTCTGGAATATCAGGTCATTGTGGTCCTTGCGTATCACTTCTTTGTGCGTCGGCACCGGTACGACCTCGAGCCCGTACACGGTATAAAATTCTTCTTGTGAAGTGAGAGCTGTACCGGTCATTCCCGAAAGTTTTTCGTACATACGGAAATAATTTTGGTAAGTGATGGAAGCATAGGTCTTGGACTCTTTCTTTATCTCTACTCCTTCTTTGGCTTCGATGGCTTGATGCAGACCGTCCGACCAGCGTCGTCCGGGCTGGAGGCGTCCGGTAAATTCATCAACGATGACTACTTCGCCGTCGCGCACCACATACTCCTTGTCCCTCTGATAAAGAGCCTTGGCGCGAACCGCGGTTTCCAAGTGATGAACATATTTGATGCCCTTGTCAGTGTAAATGTTGTCGATGCCGAGCATACGCTCCGCTTCTTCGATGCCGGCGTCAGTCAGCGTCGCGCTGTTTAACTTTTCATCCACCTTGTAATGTTCATCGGCTCGCAGCTTACCGGCTACGCGCGCAAAAATTGTGTAGAGATTTTCACCTTCTTGTGCCGGCGCGGAAATGATAAGCGGTGTGCGCGCTTCATCAATAAGAATTGAGTCAATTTCGTCCACAATGGCGTAGGGATGTCCTCGCTGTCGCAGGCGTTTCTGATCAAATTCGATATTATCGCGCAGATAATCAAAACCGAATTCGCTGTTGGTGCCGTAAGTGATGTCGGCGGCGTACGCCTCGCGCCTCTCGCAAGGCCGCAAAAATTCGTAATGCACTTTGAACGCACCTTCCGCGTCGCGCAGCTGATCTTCTTCTGTTTTTGTATGGCTGCCGTCGTAAAGATATGACGCGTCGTGATTGATAACGCCAACCGAAAGGCCGAGCGCCGCGTACACTTGCCCCATCCAAACGGCATCGCGCCGCGCGAGATAATCGTTAACCGTAACGACGTGTACGCCTTTCCCTTCAAGCGCGTTTAAGTAAGCCGGAAGCGTGCCGACCAAAGTTTTGCCTTCACCGGTTCGCATCTCCGTGATTTTTCCGCGGTGCAACAAAACTCCGCCGATGAGCTGAACGTCATAGTGGCGCAGTCCCAAGGTGCGTTTAGACGCTTGGCGCACGGCCGCAAAAACCTCGGGCAATATGTCATCCAAAGTCTCGCCTGCCTTGAGGCGTTCTTTAAAAGCGGCGGTCTTCTCTACCAAACCATCCGCAGTCAAAGACTCGGTGGTCGCTTCCAGTTTATTTATGGCCTCCACCAGGGGTTTTATTTGCTTCAGTTCTTTATCGTAGGAAGGCCCGAAAAATCTGTCTAAAAAAGACATAGGTGGCCATCAGAATAGCACAAATTGGCCGTCTCCAGTAGGGTAAACAGCAAGCCTATAAACTCCCTCACAACCTTGCCAGAAGTGCCACAAGTCAGACTTGTGGCAAAAGGGCTGCTATTATATCACCAGTCCTCAAGCACCAATGGAGCAAGGTCTTCCCTCATGCTAGCGTGCGTATCAAGCATATCTCGTGATGTTTTTTTAAAATTCCTGCCAGGAAGAGACAACTCCTTCAATTTAACAGAATCTACGATAGGCGAACTTTTAAAAAAAGCGGTGGTTTGAAAGCTGGAGAATGGATACGAAGTCGCCCACTGCCATGCCTGATCAAAGTTCTTGACTGCGCGTCGTAGACCGCCCGGATAAAGTTCAAAAACATTCTTGACGATTATGTACGACAAAACATACTGCAAATATTCGTCGCTACTGACCGTTCGGCTTTTATACGCTCCCTGAAATAGACTTCCTCGTTCTTGGTATTTTTCATTATAGTGTCTGGTCATGCTGCTGCCCAGTCTTTGCATAAATTTTGGCACACCTCCTTTGCTTTGTTCACATAAGAGCAAATGAAAATGGTTGGGCATAAGCGTCCATGCCAAAATCGAAACCAAAGGTTTTCGTTTCGGCCAGTGCGCGGGCCGGCTAAAAAGCGCGTCATTGTTTCTTTCTCGATGTCGCTCGCTTGGCTGATACAAATCGTTAAGAATATAAAGGTTTCTGACAAAGCGCCACTTATCGGCATCATCTCGTGAAATTTCCATTCCGCGCGCACCGCGTTTCACTATATGCACTACTGAGCCGATGTCAAAAGGTTCCACTCGCATCCTCAAATTTTACCGCAAAATACCTTTGCCACAAGTCAGACTTGTGGCAAAGCGGCGTAAAACAAAACCACTCCGAGGTTTTGTGGAGTGGTTTTGTTTCTTCCAAACTATCGGCGGCGCTTTGCAGCCTTCTTTCTCTTCTTAGGAGCAGCTTTGCGTTTTGCGGCCTTCTTTCGAGGAGCGCTCTTTCGCTTAGCTGACTTGCGAGCTCGCTTTTTTGCTGGCATGTATCGTGATGAGAGTTAGTTAGTGATAATTCGACCGCGACGCACTCTTTCTGTCAAAGAACAATTCAAGAGATTGTCTGCTTACGATTAATTATCACGCGTTAAAAAAAATTTACAACAAGTTTTGCATAAAACTGTTGATAAAAA
>CAYZRD010000014.1:0-6161 GCA_964480015.1 uncultured Candidatus Saccharibacteria bacterium | reverse complement strand
TTTTTACAATTTTTTAATTCTAATTTCACAAGACACAAACTTCCGATTCAAACTTGATTCCAAATTTTTTTTCAATTGTGTCAAAAATTTTTTTTGCAAATTTTTTTACGTCACTGGCTTTTGCGTTGCCAAGATTTATTATCGAAAGAGTGTGTACCGGAGAAATGCCGACGGAGTTGTTGTAACTTTTGTCGGCAAAAGCGGTTTTGTTGTAAGGCGTGCACTCCATAAGAAAGGCCGCCGATACTTTTTCTTTGTCTTCGCCGACGCTCCAATGCCAAGGCGTCAATTTGGCCGCTATATCACCGTGTTCTTTATTCACTATTTCAAGCACTTTAGCGAAATCCGCCTTGCTCATAATCGGATTTTTAAAAAACGAACCAGCGCTTTTATACATCCCCTCAAGCATGCCTATTTTCGAACGTATATGCAAAATGGCCTCGCGCATATCGGCGGCAGATGGTTCAGTAATGTCCTTCTCTTTCAGATAAGCATCAATGCTCTGCGACGAACTGCGATATTCCGCTTGTAATTTTTTAACTGCGGATAAGCGCAGACGGACTTTTGTAATGACGTATTCTTTGCCCACGCCTTCGCGCTTGAAAAAACTGTTTCGATATTCAAATTCACACTCGCTCGAAGTGAAGCGGCGCGACGTGCCGGTTCGGAGATGAAACGCCTCGACCAACTCCACCAGGTCGGCAACAGTCACTCCGTACGCATTTATATTCTGCACAACCGCCCCGCCGACTGTTCCGGGAATGCCGGAAAGGTTCTCGAGTCCCCAAAAATTTTTTGCGACTGTATCTTTGACCAATTCGTCCCATGATACGCCGGCGCCCGCAGTAACGAATACATCACCATCGGCGCCGGCAGGTTCGTACTCGATTCCCGACATCTCCATCTTCACCACCAATCCCTTTACACCTTCATCGGAAATGAGGGCGTTAGAACCTCCTCCTAAAATCGTGACAGCTAGATTGTTCTTGTTGGCATATTCAATGAGGCCGGCAAGTTCTTCGGCATTTTCGGCGCTGGCAAAATATTCCGCGTTGCCGCCAATACCAAAGGTGGTGTACGGCGCCAACACTACATTTCGTCTTACTTCTTCTTTCATCAACGCGTCTCTAGCTTGCCGCTTAACATATCGGCAATGATCTCTTGTCCTTGTTTCTTAAACGAAGGAATATCCTTAACGGCTTGATTCAATATCTCGACAGCACGCGTGGTATTCCCGGTCTCGTAGTAAGCGATGGCCAAATTGGTGCGGGCCTGAGCATCTTCGGGCGCGAGCTTGACGCGCTCCTCCAGAATAAACTTAAGAAAGTCGTAATGGTTGGTCTCATGAGCCGCCGTCACTATCATGTCTTCCTTGGCAAAGGCGCGCAACAGTTCGGGATTCTCTTCCAATTCCCCGATATCGGCAAGTTCGGCGAACAAACCGTTCTTCCCGGCAAGCAAGGCCCCGACGGCGTAATAAACTCGAGCCCCAAGGAAATTCGGTTCGAGTGCGTATGCGTCTTTGAAATACTGCAGGGCCTCATCGAAGTTGCCTGCTTGAATCGAAGCAAATCCCTGCTCTATCATGACTTGAGGTTTTCGCGGCGTGAGCGAACGCGCGATTGCCAAATGTTCAAGCGCCTTCTGTGGATTATTTACCTGGCGATAAAAGGTCGCGAAGATAATATGCAGTCTGGCATCTCCGGGCTTGTCCTCTATCAGTTTCTGGAACTCACTTTCAATTACCGACAAGTACCCGATTCTATCAGCCGCACTCAAACCGGCCACTTGCAAAAGTCCCGGAGCCAAAGAGGCCATCTGCTCGTTTATCTCCTGATTGGCAAAAGAGCCGCGAGCAAGAGCGGATTGAAATTCCGTCAGTTTAGCGTCAATGTCCTGGCCTTGAAATGCATCAATGATGTCGCGTGCCGCCAGTATGCCGGGGACGTTGACGAAGTAAATGGTGGCGATAGCTAATGCCGCTACGAGCGGAACCGCCACTCTGTTTACAACCTGCTGGTCTACAACAAAATTATCAATGGACTCTATTCGGGTGGACACGCGAGAATGTATCAACCCCAAAGTGACCGCGAAAAACATATAGCTGACAAGATTGTCAAAGACCACCAAGTTGTGGGTGAAGTATCCGGCCAAAAGACCGAGCAGCACCGCGCGTTCCAAAACAGTAAAAGATTCGTCGACTTCAAAAAGCGGCCGCCAGAAAAGATAATACAAAGCGCTTATCAGTATCGAGAAATAAGCAACAAAACCGAGAACACCTCCGGCAATCAGCCAATCAAAAAAGATGTTGTGAACGCGGTCAAACCACTGCTCCTGCCCGTAGAGCGAGGGTTCGTAATACTTATTAAAAACGTAGTTGAAATTGCCTTGACCCCAGCCGAGCAAAGGTCTCTCCTTCACGCCCTGCCACGCCATTCCCCAGATGGTCGTGCGCACGATCAAATCTTTTTCCAAACTGATGGTCGCAATGCGATGCAGAGCTCCGTTTTCCTGAACGAATTGACTGTCCCGAAAAGCAAAAAACAAGCCACCCAAGATAATTAATAAAGCTAGTCCCATTATGGCGACCCTGCGCACTTCCGGATATTGGCGCGAAAAGAGCGCCAAATAAATCACCGCCACGCCGGCACCGGCCACAAGGCCGATGAAGGTGCCCCTGGTACCGGTCGCCAACAATATATATATGAATAGCAAACCCAAAAGCCCATAGGCAAAACGGAGCAAAAGATTCCGGTTGCGCAAATAAAGCAGGGCCAGAATAAAAATGTGGAAGAGCATATACACAGCCATGTAGGCGGCATTTCCAAGCGTGCTGTCAACGCGGTCGATTGCTCCCGCCACCAGCCCGAGGGATTGGCCTAGGCCATAAAGAGCAACGTAGGCCGCGACCGTGAGCGACGTATGAAGAAAATAATTCCAAAGTTTTTGGCTGCAAAGCAGAGTGCCAAGAAGCAAGAAATAAAAGTAGAAGTGCACCAAAGTTACATAGCCCTCCATGCGTTCGAAGTTGCTCCAAAAACTTTTCGGCGGATATTCACCGAATATGTTGGCAACGAACATAACTACCAGGAGTACGGCGCCAGAAATAGCGATGTAAGAGAAGCGCGGGCGATAATCTTTATCCAAAAAAGCGAGCAGTATCCAGCTAGCCAAGCCTATCTCGACCAAAATCCGGAAAGCAAAATTTTTCCCGGTAATGTAAGGGAAGAACATTGACTCGGACACAAAGAGAGGTACTAGAGGTACGAGAAAAATCGAACCGTAAGCCAAAAACCGCAAGACGTCTTTAAGCATATGGGAGACACTATAACCCCCTCGTCTGTGGCCGTCTAGTCCGCCAAAAGCGTCTGCGGTGCTAAAATTGGCCCATGGGCAAACTCCGAAAACTTTCCGAAATGTGGTCCGATTTCATAAGTACAAGAACCGTGGAAGGGCCGTTCTTGTACTTCCACCTTATTTATGTTTGGTTTCTGCTCATCAGGGCAATGCGGTTTGTCAGCCCGAAATTAGGAAACGCGGTTGATGGGGTTTTTGACCGGGAGTTCCTTATCAAAAACCGCATCGGTCGTTTTTCAGTAAACGCCAAGAACGACTCCTTCCACAAGTCTTTACCCGGTTTTGAAAGCACGAGCCAGTCGTGGCTAGGGGCGCCCAAGGTCAAAGATGTCTTCATCGATATTGGAGCCAACATCGGCTTTTACAGCATCCTCGCGTTAAACCGCTATGGTTATAAACAAGCCTACGCTTTCGAGCCGAATCCGGAAACCTTTAAACGCCTTGAGAAAAATTTTGCGTTAAATGAATTTTTGGATAATGCACTTGCGGTAGACACGGGGCTCTCGAACGAAAACAAAACAGCCAGACTCGCTATCAAAAAAGTCCATACCGGCGCCAGCTCGCTTGCGCCGATCGGAGAGCGTCATTTTGATGGCGGACTCGATGTCGCCGTTCAAACCTTTGACTCTTTCGTAGTGGCCAATAATCTAAATCCAAAACGTATCAGTTTTATAAAAATAGATGTCGAAGGTTATGAGTTTGAAGCGCTCTCCGGCATGCGCTATGTCCTAAGCAAACTGGCTCCGGACACACACTTAATGATAGAAATACATCCGCATTCCGCTACCAAGGAAAAAACCCAACACATTATAAAGGACAGCGGTTTTATTGAAATACACTCAACTCCCACCCATAACTTTCTCTATCGCAAGGCGGTATAAGCTACAATGATACAAACGTTGCCGTAGCGCTTCCATGAAAAGTAATTTTATCAACCTC
Organism: uncultured Candidatus Saccharibacteria bacterium; assembly: GCA_964480015.1. Taxonomy (GTDB): domain Bacteria; phylum Patescibacteriota; class Minisyncoccia; order Phycocordibacterales; family UBA918; genus OLB19. The sequence continues at coordinate 1,865 of CAYZRD010000014.1, read as the reverse complement.
TTAAAGTGGAGCCAAAAATATACCAAAACCGACATGGTGGACTTGGTCCATGGTTCTTTTTGGGTAACTCTGGCGCAGGGATTGGTCTTCATTGCCTCCTTCGTGCTCGTGTGGGTATGCGCCAACTTCTTCACGCCCGAGGCTTACGGTGAGTACCGTTTCCTGACCACTATAGTCGCTCTGCTTTCGCTCGCTTCCCTACCCGGCATGACGACCGCCATCGTACGAGCGGTAGCACGCGGACATTCCGGCGTAATACCGGAAGTCGTCAGTATGAGAGTACGGTGGGGCTTGTGGGCCACCTTGGCCGCTTCGATTGGTGCCGGTTATTATTTTTTGCAAGGCAACATCGAACTTGGCCTGTCTTTCCTTTGTATTGCGCTCCTCGTTCCCTTTTACCAATCTTATGCTGTCACGAACTTCTACCACAATGGCCGCAAAGATTATAAAAATTACACTCTGTTCACGACCATAAGGCGCTCGACTATTGTAGTCGCCACCATCCTCGCCATTGTTTTAACGCAGAACGTTTTTGCCACTTTGGTCGTTTATTTGGCGACCACTGCGGCCATTAATTACATTTTGTACCGCTACACAATCTTTCGTTTCCCTCTTTCCGGGACTACCGACGCGGAAACGATCGCGTACGGTAAAAAATTATCATTGATGAGCATCCTTTCCGCGGCCTCTTCCCAACTCGATAAAGTGGCGCTGTGGTATTTTGCCGGTCCGGCTCCCGTCGCCATTTATTCGATTGCGACCGCCGCGCCTAAAGAAATCGCGAGCGCTTTCGGCAATGTTGGCGTTTTGGCCCTGCCGAAAATGGCCAGCCGAGATAAGAGGCAACTGCGACAATCGCTTCTTCGAAAAACCTTTATTTATTTTATGGCGGCAGTGCCGCTGACTGTCGTTTACATTTATTCGGCGCCGTTTCTTTTCTACGCCTTTTTGCCCCAGTATGTTGACTATGTATTTTACTCGCAACTTTCTTCGGCGCTGATTTTACTAACGCCGCTCATTCTCCTCACACAGTACTTTTCCGCCACCATGCACACCAAGGCCATGTTCACGATGCAGTTTGTTCTTCCCGCGGTTCTTATCGGCCTTTACGCTTTGCTCATTCCGCCGTTTGGAGTCGTCGGCGCGGTTTTGGCTCTCATCGGCCGACAAATCGCCGCCGGGATTTTGCTTTTAGGTTTCTTCCTTTTTGATACGGAAAAAGATTCGCCTTTATCCTAGAGTCGGTTCGCACAGCAATTCCACATAAGAACCGAGTTCGTGGCGCCGATTTATGAAACCGGCAAAGTCTGTAACTTCATCGCCGTCTATGGTTTTTATCTTGTAGCCGCTTTGTTTTAAAAATTCCAAAATACTATGGGCGGCTGTGTCGCTTCCGGTCACGCTCTCTAAACGATTGACGGCGAATTCCATTATTATGGTCGGTTTATATTTCTCTATCGTCTTTTGCGCGCCTTTTAGCACTTCATACTCGTAGCCCTCAACGTCGATTTTCATGACATCAACCGGCGTTTCGGTTCCTAAATAATCATCCAACCTGACGACTTCGACAGTTTCGGTCTCTGCTTCATTTATCTTTTTATCGTAAAGCGAAGATTTGCCGATATTGTCTGAAAAAATGTTTATCCTCTCAAGACCCGATTTGTCGCCGCAGGCGACTTGGTGAATGGTTACATTTTGAAATCCGTTCCCTTTTGTTGAGGCTTGAATCTGTTCACTCAATTTTTTTAGCGGCTCAAATGCATGTACTGTACCGCTCTCGCCTACTTTCGCGGCAGACAGTAGCGTGAAAAAGCCGATGTTGGCGCCGATATCGAAGAAGACGCCGCCTCTCCGCAACAGGAACT
>CAYZRD010000013.1:6146-11301 GCA_964480015.1 uncultured Candidatus Saccharibacteria bacterium | reverse complement strand
TAATCAGTTTACGGACAAGTTCTGACCCCGATCGCAGCTTTGTTAAACGCCAAGGATTTTTAGCTCGCAAGATCAGAAACTTGGCCGCGTTTATTCGCGGTGAACAGCGATTGGAGGAAGTCGCTTCTCAGCCCAAAGCTCAATCGGAGGAGGTTAAGGGTAGGGAAAAGCCGATATTAAGCACCGCCGAAAACTATAAATACGGCGCGGAAAAATTTGATGCCAATAAACTGACTATTAGGGAGTCAATAGCTTTTTACCGGCAGCGCCTTGAAAAAGATTTTAAAGCCAATTACAGAGCCAGAAAAGCATTTGCCAAAAGTTATCAGGAGCAGATTCAACAAAAAAAGGAAGAGTATAAGAACAAGGGCTTCTGGTCCCCCGACAAGTGGTTCGGTATTTACGGTCAAGATCTCAATTTGTTGGCAAAAGAAGAACAGGACGCATACCGTGAATCGCGGGCTCGTTACGCGGAAGTGTTAAACAAGGTTTTGGTACATAAATTACATAATTCCGAATCACTAGACGATGCTGAAGCCAAATTGAAGAAACTGCGAGCGAGCTTGACCGATAGATTTCTGATTAAGCCGACGAAAGAGAAGCTGGCTATGCAGGCGGAAGGTTTTCCGGAAGCGGAAAGGCGCAGCTTATTTGGAAAACTAAAAGAAGTAATGGGTAAGAATAAGAAGAAGATGATTCTTGGTGGTTTGGTAATTGCCGGAACAGCAGTGTTGACTGGAGGAACCAGCATCGGGACCATACTCGTCGCCTCGGCGACGGGCACTGTTGGCGGCAAGCTCGGAGCTTGGTTTGGCAAAAAGGGGATAGAAAAAGCCATGGCCGGACAGTCCTCGGCTTTTGAAAACGCAACATTGAGTTACAACGCCGATCGACTGGCTGAAGAAGAAAACAGGCTGTTTAGTTTTCTAGACGAAGTTGAAAGAGCAAAAGCCCGTAGGGATATGTACATTACTGGCGGCGCGGTTAGTGGCGCCATAGCTGGAGGTATAGCCGGCGGTTACATTGATGTTAATACTGGACTCACCGATTCGCTTCGCAATGCGGCCGAGAACGCTTGGGAATCGACCCACGGTTCTACCGCTGACATGGTAAACAGCGGCGCAGTTGTATCTGGACAGACGACAGAAATGAAAGGAGTGGTCGGACCTGACGCGCCGGCCAGCATAGCGGAAAGAATGAATCCGCCGGTGCGTCCGGGAATTGATTTGGAAATGGTTGATGTAACAAAGCCGGAGCCGGGTTCGTTCAATACAATTGATGATTCACAAATACCGGTGCCAGAACCAAGACCGCCGTACAACCCTGACGGCGCCATTCGGCCTGATGTTGCGCCGCCGACTCCGGAAAAGCCTTTGGGTATTTATACAGCGCAGCCGGGCGATAATTTCTGGGACATAGTGGAGGGGCAGACTGAAGCGCCGCAGCCGCCGACCTTTGAGTACATACAACAGACGCGCACTCCGCATGAATTTCAAGTTTTTATCGATGAGGTCAGAGATGTCCTCGATAGAAGTCCTGACGTGCGCGAGGCCCTTGGTTTTGGCGATACTATGGACAAATTGCAGGTCGGCAGCGAGATCAATATGGACGCCATGGAGAAATTGGCGCGCGATATCGCCGAACATAAAGGCTGGATTGAGCCTTCTGAAATGTCCACCCCGAACACTCTTCCTCCAGGGAAGATGAAGGTCATTGATGATGCGGTTAAATCATATTACATATGACAGACATTCTAACCAAAGATTTGGCAAATATAGTGGGACTAGATACCCTGCCCGAGGATGAAAAGATAGCGCTTATACGTGACATGGGTGATGTCGTCATGGAGGCGGCCCTTCTGCGTTTTACCGCGGAGTTGTCCGCCAAACAAATGAGCGCGCTTGAACATTATCTGGAAACCGAGCCGGATAGTGACGCTTTACTGCAGCATCTCCTGGAACATCACCCTCAGTTTGAAAAATTCTTGACCGAAGAATCTGCGGCTTTCAGAGAAGAGGCCGTACGCATAATGGGCAATGTTTAATAGGCGGTTCATATTCACACTCCAATGCCTTAAGGCAAACTTGCCGAAAAGTGTAATGTTAAAATAAAAATAATGAACACACCGGCTCTTTCTAGCGGGAAGGTGGACGCAGCGGTCGATCCGCGCTTTTTTGAAGCACTTTTTCAAAATGAGCAAAATTTGTTGAAGCTGTTGGTGGCAGTGCGCGGTTCGTCATTGCCGGCTGAAGATAAAGCGGAACTTCGTGATCTGATACTGGAATACTCGGCGGCCGCTAAAAAAGCAGACAAGGATAATTTAAAGAGCGAAATCAGCCAAATTTTGAGCGCCCATCACCAAGATTTTTGGTCACTGGTTGGACGACGAATTCGGCCTGATGCGGCGGACGAAACCATGAAGCTAAGGGTGCCTGATTCCGGAGCACCTTCCGTCGCGAGAATTGCCAGCATCGGCTCGCCTCGTCCACGGCCCGATTTTGGAAACACTGCCAAGCCGATGATGAAGGCCGACCCCAAACCAAGCGAGATTGTTCAAAATACAAACGCAGAAACACACAGACCGGCGACAGCGCCGGCGGCAGTAAGCCCGGCGCCGGTTGGCGCCGGGCCAGTCGCGGCTCCGGCCAGCAATCAGGCTATTCAAACTCGCATCAATGAAATCAAGCACGCAGTCAATGCCAAAGTCGGTAATCCGATCAATTTAATAAACCAAAACAAAGCCATCGGCCAGGAGTACATGGCGGCGCTTCTTGATGTGATGAAAAAAGCCGGTGGTGGTAGCGCAGACGCCGATTCCGCATTGGCTCGTTTGGAAAAAGCATATGTAGCCGTACAGGAACTATTATCGAAGGAAACGGTGCCAACCGCGCCACCGAAACCAAGTGCTTCGGCCGAGCCTAGTTTGTCAATATCCGAAGCGGTCAAACCGGCTCCACTAGCTTCTGTGCCGGCGAAACCGTCGATGCCGCCGGCACCCTCACTTCAACCGCCCAAATCCGTACCGAGACCGCCGGTTCCCGAGGCCAAGAGATCTTTGCCGAACGCTGATGATAAAAAGTACGAGTATGCAAATCAGCCGGCCAAACGGCCGCCCTCGTCGCACGCAGAAGCTCAAAGGTTCAGACCAAGCGAGCCGACTGTAACAGCATCAACCGCGGCCGCGCCGGCTTCGGCGCCGGTTCAGCCTTTCGGGTTGGGGAAGCTTGCCGACAAATTACTTTTCTTCAAATCTGCAAGAGATGCGGCAGGGGCGCCGGTCATGCACTCTGAAACTGTAGGAGCAACAAAGCCGGCTGCGTCAAAAGCGGCCACAGCCGATGATAAGAGCGGGGCTGCGGCGGGGCCGGTAAGATCGGTGGCTAGCGTCACTACTTTACCGGAAAAGATGTCGCTTTTGAAGCAAAATATTGCCAAGAAGGAAGAAGAGAGCAAAAAACCGCTGAAAGGGTTGGATTCCGCGGAAGTTAGTGACGGATTGGCGCGATTGTTATCCGAATGGAAGCTGTTTAAATCAAGCGGTTTCTTAGGCACGGGACCGAGCGGCAAAGACCATCCTCTTTACAAACAGCTTGCAGGTTTGCCGATGGCCGCCGTAATTGCGGGCAGATTTGAGGGCTTCACTCCGGAAATCAAGCAAGGGATTACTGATTACATGAACGGTTGGCGCTACGAACACGGGATACTTCACGAAATGGGGGAGACTTTTGAGCATTATCTGCGTCGCGTTATTTTAGTCATCTTGGAAAACCAAAGACTGAAAAAATTCGAAGGCGCAAGCGGTACGGAATAGTTCGTGGCATAATGAGGGGGTGGAATTGTCAGTGCGATTAATAGTCGCCGCCTCGCTTCGCGAGGCGGCATTGCCGGAGCGTCTTCAAGCCGTGAGCGCGGACGTGCGCCATTTGGTTTTTGACTGTTTCGGCATTGATGAAGTCCGAAGACTGAAGCAAGAGAGCAGTGTTAAAGCTTTGCACGAAAAACAGCACAGCTTTGTGATTTTTGCCCGCGAGCTGACAGTTGAAGCGCAAAATGCGCTTTTGAAATTGTTTGAGGACACACCGGAAGGACTGTCGCTTTATTTGGTGGTTCCAAATGCGGCGATAATAATTCCGACTTTACGTTCGCGCTTTGTGATGGTGGACGGCGGCGAAAGGGGAGAAGATGCCGAGCTGGCCAAAGAATTTTTGCAAAGTACTTACGCGGACAGACTGGCTCTGGTCGCGGATAAAATCAAACAAAAAAACAACATCTGGTTGGACACGCTTGTTTCGCAGCTTAGCCAAAGTCGCGAGGTGAAAGATGCCGGTTTCAAAAAATCTCTGCTTCTTGCCGACCGTTACTTTCGCAACCGCGGAGCTTCTAAAAAACAGCTTCTTGAAGAATTGGCGCTCTCTTTGCCCGTAGGTTAGAATGAAAGCATGAATGATTTCGCAAATAGATTAAAAGACGCGGAAAACTGGCTTTCCGAAGAATACGCTGGCATCAGGACCGGTATCGCCGCTCCGGCGCTTCTTGACAGCGTGAAGGTTGATAGTTACGGCGCCAAAGTGCCACTTAATCAAGTGGGAAGTATCAGCATAGAAAACGCGCGCACCTTGCGCATCAGTGTTTGGCAAAGCGACAGCATTTCAGCGATAGAACAAGCCATACAGGACGCAAATCTTGGCGTTTCGGTCGCCGCCGACTCTTCCGGCTTGCGGGTTAATTTCCCTGAACTCACTAGCGAAAGACGCGGACAGCTTATCAAACTGGCCAAGCAGAAGCTTGAAGAGGCGCGGGTGCGAGTGCGAACAGCGCGTGACGAAGCCATCAAGGAAATAGACAAAGACGAAAAGGCCGGCAAGATAAGCGAGGATGAACGTTTTACTAAAAAAGAAAATATTCAAAAGCAAGTTGACGAGGCAAACAAAAAACTTGAAGCTTTATTTTTGCAGAAAGAAAAAGAGATAAATAGTTAGGATTTAAATTAAATGACGATATTACTTTTTCTCGCCGTTCTGTTTGTTCTTGTTCTCGTGCATGAGCTTGGGCACTTTGTCGTGGCCAAATGGACCGGAATGCGCGTGGACGAATTTGGCATCGGTTTCCCGCCGCGGCTTTTCGCTCTCCGAAAAGGCGAGACCGTTTATTCATT
>CAYZRD010000013.1:0-6050 GCA_964480015.1 uncultured Candidatus Saccharibacteria bacterium | reverse complement strand
ATTCATTGAATGCTTTACCCATTGGCGGTTTCGTAAAAATTGCCGGAGAGGACGGAGTTTTTGAAGGCACCGAAGCGGATAGAAATCGCACCTTCACCGCGCGTCCGCGCCTGGCGCAAGCCGCGACGCTTATTGCCGGCGTGGCCATGAACGCGCTGTTTGCTTTTATTTTGTTTATTGCTGTTTATATGCTCGGCGTGCCGACGACGGTTGAGGAAAACGCGGCCGGAGAGTCGGCAAAACTTACAGTTACGGAAGTCATCAGCAACTCTCCGGCCGCGCGCCTGGCTGTGCCGGTTGGCGCAACGATAACCGGCCTTTTTGCTGGAGAAGACACTCTTTCTTCCCTTACACCGTCGGCGTTTTCCGATTTTATACAATCGCATCGCCGGGAGGAACTTTCAATCACTTACGAATACAATGGCGAGGCGACGACGGTAAAACTTCGACCGGAAATTGGAGTGTTGGAAAACAACCTGGAGCGGCCGGCAGTTGGTATAGCCCTTTCTTTGGTTGAGGAAGTGAAGCGTCCGCTTTCGGTTGCGGTAGTGGAAGCGGGGAAGACCACTGTCGCTTCACTCGTCGCCATCATCGTCGGCGTATCTTCCTTGCTTATCGGCGCCTTTACGTTTTCGGCCGATCTTTCGCAAGTGGCCGGACCGGTCGGCCTGGTCGGCATGGTTGGCGACGCCGCGAGCTTCGGTCTTACGTCGCTCCTTCTGTTTACCGCTTTTATTTCCCTCAACTTGGCGGTCATCAATCTTCTTCCGGTACCGGCGCTAGACGGCGGTCGGCTGCTTTTTGTCGCCGTCGAGGCGCTACTTCGCCGTCCGATAAACCCGGTCTGGATGAGCCGGGTTAACTTTGTCGGCGTTGCATTATTGATGCTTCTTATGCTCGCCGTCACTTACAATGATATTTTGCGAATAGTCTGAGCGCTTGTACAGCAACTGTTTTGCCGATAATATTGGAGCCACGATATGCGACAATCTAAACTTTTCACCAAAACCAGAAAGGAAGCTCCTTCTGACGAGACCGCCAAAAATGCGCAACTTCTAATTCGAGCCGGCTATGTAAGCAAAGAAATGGCCGGGGTTTATGCGTATCTGCCGCTCGGACTTCGCGTTATTGAAAAGATTAAGCAGATAGTGCGTGAGGAGATGGATGCTATTGGGAGCCAGGAACTCTTTATGACTACGCTCCAAAGGAAAGACCTGTGGGAGAGAACCAGCCGTTGGGACGATGGCGTTGTTGACGTTTGGTTTAAATCAAACTTGAAAGCCGGGGGAGAGGTCGGACTTGCCTGGAGCCATGAAGAGCCGATAGGCGACATGATGAAAAACTACATTGGCAGTTACAAAGACTTGCCGATATCGGTTTATCAATTCCAGACCAAACTCCGCAACGAACCTCGCGCCAAAAGTGGAATCATGCGCGGGCGGGAATTTTTGATGAAAGATATGTACTCATTTTGCGCTGACGAAAAATCGCATCTTGAGTATTACGAAAGCACCAAGCCGGCGTATATGAAGGTTTACGAGCGCTTGGGAATTAGCGATGATACTTATATAACCTTTGCCGCCGGCGGCGCCTTTACCAAATTTAGCCACGAATTCCAAACCGTTTGCGAGGCCGGGGAAGACACCGTGTACCTCAACCGTGAGAAAGGCATTGCCATCAATAAGGAAGTTTTGAATGATGAAACTTTAAATAATCTCGGTGTCAGCCGCGAAGAACTTGAAGAAGTTAAAACTGCCGAAGTCGGCAATATCTTTAATTTTGGTCAACAAAAAGCCATCGATCTTGGGCTTAGTTTTAAAAATAAAGAAGGGGAACAGACGCCGGTTTGGATGGGTTCCTACGGCATCGGCATATCGCGTTTGATGGGCGTGTTGGTTGAAAAATTTGGTGACGATAAAGGGATCGTGTGGCCTGAGAGCATCGCGCCGTTTAAGATTCACTTGGTAGCGCTTAATCTTGATGACGCCGAAATTCGCGACTTTTCAAATGGCATTTACGAGTCGCTTAAGGACAATGGCGTTGAGACCCTTTATGACGACCGTGATGCTGGCGCCGGAGAAAAATTTGCCGACAGCGACCTTCTTGGCCTGCCTTACCGCGTGGTAGTGTCGCGAAAGACCAAGGAAGAAGGGAAATTCGAGGTAGTGACGCGCGCAACCGGAGAAACTCGATTCCTAAGTGAAGAAGAAATCTACGCCGATTTTGATAACAATCCGGAGACTTAATTGATTCACGGATGGACATCGCAAATGATGGACATCGGATGTCCATCATAAGGTCAAGTTCAAAGTTTAAATACGAAGAAAAACTGGCTTGTCACAAACCTCAGCTTGTCCATTATCACGAACGTGATTACCTATTCGATTCGAAAAAACGCTCCGATATTATGTCCGGGCCGCTGATTTTTGTGGCGGCACTCAAAACACAAATGATGGACATCGGATGTCCATCATTCTAGGGTCTGGCTCTTTTCGGATATTGATTTGGTGGTTATTATTTTCTCGATGTTTTTCATCATGTTCTCTTGTGTGCCAAATATGTCGTCAAGAAGATCTCTATTTATTATGGAAGCGAAGTTGTTTCTGCCTGAGTAGTCTAAATAGCTGCTCCAACGATAAGAATTTATAAACCCAAGAGCCTTCTTCAAATCGGAGACTTGTCCTTGTCTCCATTCAGGCATTGAATAGTCGAGCGGATTTAGATGGATGTAGTATGGTATATAAGTGAAATGCGAATCTTTCTCGATTTTTAACTTTTTGTATCTACCTTGCCAAAGATATCCGCTACGTTCGTATCTCTCGTTAAAATATTTGGCGTATCCCATGTTTAACTTCTTCATAAACAATGACACATTTCGCGTTTCTTCGTTGATCGGCGACACCAGCAGATGATAATGGTTATCCATAAGGCACCAAGCGTGAATGTTGACAAGAAGTTTTCTGTCCCCGCCGCTGGTTTTTGTTCGACGGTGGTTCGGATCAACATAGTTGCGGTCGTTAAATATAAAAAGTGAGTGCACGAACCTTAGCCTGTCGCTGTCGTCCTTGACTATGTCGCGTTTTTCAAAACCTCTATTTAACAAGTGAAGTAATTCCATAACCCTATTATAGTAAAATGATGGACATCCGATGTCCATCATTTTGAGACACGCTTCGAACCTAGTAAGATAAGGCACGATGAGACGTTTAGGGAAATTTTTCTCGAGGTTGTTGGGTGCGTTTTCGACTGATATTGGCGTTGACCTTGGTACCGCAAATACGCTGGTATACGTTAAAGGCAAGGGCGTTGTTATCAACGAACCGACAATAGTCGCGGTGAATAAAAAAACCGGACAGCTGGTTGCTGTTGGCGCTGCCGCGAAAACCATGCAAGGCAGAACTCCTAGTCATATCGAAGTCATCCGTCCGCTTGTCGAGGGCGTGATTTCCGACTTTGAGATAACCGAGGAAATGCTCGCCTACCTCATCGGCAGGGTTAGGAGCGAACAACGCGCGCTCTCTGCGCCGCGAGTTATCATCGGCGTTCCTTGCGGCATTACGAACGTGGAGATGCGCGCCGCGCGCGACGCCGCGAAGAATGCCGGCGCGCGAGAAGTTTTTCTCATTGAAGAACCGATGGCGGCCGCTATCGGCGCGAAGTTGCCGATAGATAAAGCCGTTGGCAGCATGATAATCGACATCGGCGGCGGCACCACGAACATTGCCGTCATTTCTCTCGGCGGCATAGTGACTTCAAAAAATTTGCGCCTCGCCGGCGACCACTTAAACGCCGCTATCATTTCTTACGTTCGCGATCAGTTCAAAGTGCTGATCGGAGACAGAACCGCCGAGGAAGCCAAAGTAAAGCTGGCGTCCATCACCGACGGCGACGGCGCCAAAGAGCTCGTGGTCCGCGGACGCGACGTGGTCACGGGTTTGCCGCGCGAAGTCGTCATCACCGACGCCGATATCAGAGAAGCTATTTCGCAATCGGTTGACACTTTGGTAGAAACAGTGAGAGCCGTGCTGGAAAAAACGCCGCCGGAAGTTCTTTCCGACATTATGCAGCGCGGCATCTATCTCTCCGGCGGCGGCGCGCTCATACCCGGCCTGTCGTCGCTTCTTGAAGAGATAATCAGAGTGCCGGTCGTGGTTGTGCCTGACCCTTTACGCGCGGTCGTTCGCGGAACTGGTATTGTATTGGAGAACCTTGATAATTATGAGGAAATACTCATTGCGGAAAGCGGGGAATTACCAACAAATTTCTCGGAATAAAAAATTTTTATGGACGCTTGCGCTGGCGGTTTTTCTTTCCGCGCTGGTCTATTTTTGGCCGCGTGTCCTTTCGCCGCTTGCTTTTGTCGTCGTTTCGCCCGCGGTCGCGGCGCAGTCATGGTTTTTAAGTTCCGGCGCTTTTATTCCGGCGTTCTTCAGAGACCGAAGCGAACTTTATGCGGACAATCTGGCGTTGGAGCAAAGACTGGTTGAACTTTCTTCACTTCAAAACACCGTGGCAAGATTGGAAGCGGAACAAAACGAATTGTTGGGACTGGTCGTTTCCACATCCACCAAAAATCTTATCGCCAGCGTGATCGGCCGGCCGACTATGCTGCCTTACGACACTTTGGTCCTAGACAAGGGCAGTAAAGACGGCGTTTCAGAAAACGCGCCCGTGTATGTCGGCAACGACCAAGTCATCGGTTTCATAATTGCCGCTTACCCCGAGACTTCCGTGGTCGGTCTCGCGACCGCTCCGGGATTTACTTCGACGGTTTATGTTTACGGTCCGAATATTTACACCACGGCGGTTGGGACAGGCGGCGGGACGCTCGAGATACAAGTGCCGCAAGGCATCGACATAAAAGTCGGCGACGTGGTCGTGTTGCCGGCGCTTCATGCCGGCGTTTACGGAAAGATTTCGGTCGTTGATTCTTATCCTACCAGGCCGGAGCAGTACGGTTATGTTTCGATCGATGTTCCGCTTCAGAGCCTGCGTCTCGTTAGGATCGGTACCGAGCCGTTGCGACCGCTTAGTTTTGAAGAAGCGAAAGCGGTCGTCGAAAACGTAAAGAAGAATTTTTTGGAACTCCCGGTTCCCTCCGGAGTATTGGTCGATGTGCCGGAAGCGGGTGCGGCCGTCGCGACGTCCACGGGATCATAAACTTGACCATGCTGCGTTTTTTTTCAGGACTGACGATGTTTCTGGCAATGTTGTTTATCTCGCCCTGGTTTGTGTTGCCGCTCGCCGCTCTTTATTCGTTTTTCTTTTTTGCTCCGGAGCTTATTGTCTTCGGAGCCTTGATAGATGCTTACTTTCGGTACGATACATTGCCAGAGTATGTCATTGGCGCTTCACTCATCGTCATCATCGCGGAACTCACGAAGCCTTATTTGTCATTTTATTCCACTTAACTTTCAGAGATTTTGTTTGGCAAACGCAAAAACCCGAATATTGAGTTTGACGAAATTTTGATGGATTCTTCGAATTTGCCGTCCTTTAATCGCGGGCGCATGGAGGGCCGTCTCGAACTCCCTATCAGGAGGCGCGACGTGTTCCTTGTCGGTTTGGTATTTTCTCTGGTGGCGTTAATTTTCTACGTCAAATTGTTCTCGCTTCAAGTGATACACGGTTCCGAATACAGAACGCAAAGCGACAGCAACCGCATCGACGCCGGCCTCTTGGTTGCCGAGAGGGGAGTCATCTACGACCGCAATGGCGAGATGTTGGCTTGGAACGAAGAAGATTATGAAGACAAATACGATTTTCCGGTCCGCGCTTACACCGATCGCCATGGTCTAGGCCAACTTCTAGGTTACGTGAGTTACCCTGAAAAAGACCAGAACGGGGTTTACTACCGAACCGATTATATCGGTAGAACCGGCATCGAAAGCGCCTACGAAAATCTGCTGCACGGAGAGAACGGCAGGGTTTTGGCCGAAGTGAACGCGCAAGGGCGACTCATTTCTTCCGCGACGGTGAAACTTCCAAGTGCGGGCGAATCTTTTACCACCTCGGTCGATGCCGCTTTATCCGAAGCCATCTATGACATT
>CAYZRD010000012.1:0-11542 GCA_964480015.1 uncultured Candidatus Saccharibacteria bacterium | reverse complement strand
CTTCCGCCCTATTTGCACCTTAACCGTCGGCCGCCAGAGTCGTTTCCGATCCATGACGAACACCTCATCAGTATATTCGCCAAGAGTTCGCATCCGCATCTTAGTCTCCTTTCCTTATACCCTTTGTACTAGCCACCCCGACGTGTTTTATCACAAAAACAGCCGCCTGCGAAGCAAACGGCTGTTTTTGAAAATTACAAAGAATTTCTAGCTTTTTATATGTACGCCCATGCTCCGGCACGTACCCTCGATGATTTTCATCGCGGCTTCAATGTCGTTGGCGTTGAGGTCTTGCATTTTGGTTTCAGCAATTTGGCGTATCTGCGCTTTGGTTATATCGCCGGCTTTGGAGACCAAATTCTTTCCCGAACCTTTTTCCTTGCCGATAGCTTTAAGAATAAGCTGTGAGGCCGGAGAAGTCTTGATAATGAAATCGAAAGAGCGGTCTTCGTAAACGGAAAGCACTACCGGGACCACCTCGCCCATGCGGTCGCGGGTTTTCTCGTTGAATTGGTTCACGAATTCGCCGATGTTAATACCGGCTTGTCCGAGAACCGGACCAAGCGGAGGAGCCGGAGTGGCCTTGCCGCCCGTTGCTTGAACTTTTATTTGTTTAACTAATTTTTTTGCCATATTAGAAATTCTTAGCGAGTGATAGTGAGCTTAGAAGTTCTTATACCCGCCCAAATTTTGAACGAAATATCGTTAAGGTGTCTGGAATTGTTCGTTCAAGATATTTTCTCCCCCCAACCTGTTTTCAAATACTGTTCACGATGCATGGCGTCAATACGGCTTGCATATAGTTCACAATACAAAAGTTTGAAGGGTCTGCGAGCTTTAGTGGCCGGCACATAGCCAGCGTTATGCTCAGCAAGCCGTGCTTTTATATCACGAGCGGAACCAATATACAACTTTCCAACTTTGACACTGCCAAGGACATAAACGCCATGCATAGTTCAAAATTTAGACGGGTCAAAAGATTTATAGTCGCTTCGCTCTTTAAATCTTTTTGACCTGCAAGAAGTCAAGCTCAACGGGAGTCTCGCGGCCAAACATACTAACCAAAACCTTCACCTTGCCCCTCTCTTCATCAATATCGCCAACTTTGCCTTCAAGTTCTTTAAAAGGACCGTCTACTATCATGACAAGATCATCAACAGAGAGGTCAACTTTGTGCTTTGGGGTTTCGTCACTCATGCGCTTCATGAGAGATTTCAGTTCCTCATCGGTTAGAGGCACCGGCTGGGTGCCACTACCGACAAAGCCGGTAACCCGCGGAGTGTTGCGCACCACATACCAAGAGTCATCGTCCACTATCATGTCAACGAGCACGTAACCTGGATACACGCGCTCTTCCTCAGTCACGCGCTTACCGCCTTTGACGCGGATTTTTTTCTCGGTTGGAACAACCACGTCAAAAATCTTTCCTTGCATCCCCAAAGAGTCGATTCGCTGGCGGAGATTTCTCGCAACAGCGTTTTCGTATCCGGAATATGTGTGGATGGCGTACCAACGACGCTCACCGCTTCCTAGTTGTTTGGCCATGTTAGATTTTGTTATGAGCGGAGCGAATTACTAAATCTTACACCCGCCTAAATTTATTAAACTTGAATTGTTCGAAATCCTGATAAACGTAAGTCCTTTATTTTTGTTACCATAACACTTTGCTTAAAATTTGGGCGGGTCAAGTGAAATGTCGTCACTGCGTTCCGTATTTCTCTAGACGACCATATTAAGAAGGCTGGTAAAGATGTAATCGAAACCGGAGAGCAGTAGCGCGACCACAACGGAAACGCCAATGACCAGAAGCGTGTAAATGAAGGCCTGGCGCGTGGTTGGCCACGAAACGTGCTTCATCTCGGCGGCGGTATCACGAAGGTAGTTTGTCAGTTTGCTCATAAAGTAATTATAGGTTAAAGCAATTTTAAAAGCCCTCGCGGGCTTTGATTAATCGCAACTATACTCCTGTTTTTGAAAAAAGTAAAGGCCGGCGCACAAGGACGCCGGCCTTTACAATACCCATGCCAACCTTTCGTTTAACGAACTTCGTAAGTGATATTGATGACGGAGGTTATCTCGTTTTCACCAGTCGGCATCGCCGGAACCGCTTTAGCTGATTCCATCACGGCCATGTCACCACCGTATCCGTAGAACGGTCGAGGATACTCTTCTTCGTAGTAACCAACCATGCGCACGATGCGAACGCCCAGATCGTCGGCCAATTGCTTTGCCTTTTCCTGCGCTTTCTCTATAGCTTGTGCCCTGGCTTGCGCCTTAAGTTCCGTCTCATCGTCAATTGTGAACGAGAGATTGCTGATATTCGTCGCGCCATTGTCGCCGACTCCCGAAATAAGGTCGCCGCTTCTATCGAGGTCGCGCACCTTTACGGTAATGGTCTGGCTGACTTCATAACCGTCGATGATCGGTTCGCTGGGCGGACAGTAGAATCCGGAAGCGCAAACTCTGTCTTCGTAGCGGTACTTGGGATTGAGATAATAATCGGAAGTTTTGATGTCTTTCTCTTCGATTCCGGAATTTTTCAGAAAATCCATGATTTTATTGATAGACTCGGCAGAAAGATTTTGTGCTGCTGCCGCATCTTCGCCTTCGGCCCTGACCGAGAAGGAGAACTGGCCGATGTCTGGCTTCGCGAACACTTCGCCTTCGCCGCGCACGTTGATGGTCGTCGGGCCCATGTAGCCGTAGCGTGCTTGTTTTAGCGTATAGCTGGTGTAGGCCGCAAGCGAAGTTAATATTCCGACTAATATAAGCACCGCGAGTACGCGAACGTACCAGAGTGAAAGAAACGAAGGTTGAGTGTCCATAAAATTATTTTATATTTGTTGAAAACCGCGCACTGCTTTGTCGCGGCCTTTGCTCCTTACTCACAATATTGCCTTATATTGCTCGCTTCGGTGCTCGGCCGCTTCGCGCATTGCATTAATTTTCAGCAAACTTATACGTTACTTAATAACAACTAATTATATTACGTTATGAGTTTTAAGCCAATTTAGGATAAGTTCCCGCAACTTATCGTAAGTACTGATATCTCCGCAGACGGCGTCGAATTCTTGAAGGTCTTCCGGTGTCGGAGCAAGCGGGCTTTGCTGTCCGCCCATCAAGTAATACATGATGGAGGCCGGATTATCGACATGGTCAAGACTCATGGCATGGCCAAACTCATGGGCAAGAACCAAAGTCAGTTCCCTTCTGTCCTTGAAAGTATAGATGTTTATTTCCCGGCCCTGATAATCCCCTTGGGTAAACTCCTCGCTCGCGCCATAGGTGTCGTTGAAGCGGCGCACGCTTTCGTTATATTGGTCTATCAAGGTGTTTCCCCGCTCGCCAATCTCGTTTATCTGGCGGCTCAAGCCGTTTAACTTATCGGCTGTGTTATTTATCTCTTTACGCTTCGCGTCCAGCTCTTGCTTCTCCCGCTCCAAAGATTCGTACACATCGGGAGGAGCGCCGCCGGCATCATTGTATTTTTTAACCTCGTTGTTGTAGGCGTTTAGCTCGCGCTCGTAAGCGTCGAGTTCTCTCTCATAAGCAAGGCGGAGCTTGTCGTATTCGGCAACCAATTTCGCGTAGGTTTCTCCAAGGGCTGCGTTCACGTCCGCCTTGCCGTCAAGTTGGCCCTTGGCAATTTCCGCCTCATCGGCTTCTTTTTGCCTTTCGTCATAAATAAAATTAATCCGGAGAGAAGCGTTGTCGTCGTAGGTAAAGAGATTGCGTCCGGTCGCTTCTTCCCACACCGATTCGGCACTCGAGAGCGCCGTTCGCACCTCATCCTCACTGATACCGAAGCGTGAGTCAATTTCACCGATAGTGTAGTAAATAGGTAAACGGCAATCGGCCTCAACGGCTTTGTACCAATACGTACCCGCGAGCAATATCGCCAGCATCAAAAACACTCCGTAGGCTGTCCTCATAGACTACCATTCTAACAAAACCACTAATTTATTGCTTAAATTAGTTTTTAGCAAGTATTTATTGCAATTTTTTGCCGCCGGCGCCGGGAGTGAGGTCGTAAATAACTTCGGGTTTGAAAACGAGAACGCCTTTCAGAGTCCTCTCCGGAAATTTTTCCTTTGCCCACTTGTTGGCCTCATCAAAGCTCTCGCCGGCAACTTGATAACTCACGTGTCCTTTAAGTTGTACGCCTTCCATGCCGTGCCAAAGCGCGAGGGCAGCCGCCGGCTCCGCGCAAACGTTTTTGGCGGTTTTGTCCATAAAAAAGTCGTAGAGCCAAATATCTTCGCCGACAACATTGAGCGCGGAAACCGGCACGACATTTATCTCGCCGCTGCAATAAGTCGCCAAGGCCTTGTGCTCGGCTGTTGTTATGGATTCCACAACTTCGCAAGTTAGTTCCATGACATATGTTATTATATAGATAATCTTCTATATAATATTATATTGATAATTATCTATGCAACACGTTGAGGGGAAAACTTATAAACGGCCGAGTTGGGTTAAAAGCGGCGAAGAGGAGCTCTGCCCCGAGTGTTTTAAGGCGGTCGGTGACCGTAGTCGTTATAAGCTCATTTGCCTTCTCGGACGCGCACCGGAAGGCCTCAACGTAACGACTATGGCAGACACTCTGAAATTATCACAACCTACGATCACACATCATCTTAATGTTTTGCGCTCCGTTGAGGCCGTCGAGTGTACTCCCATCGGACGTGAACGCGTTTATACACTAAACCGAGAGGCGCACTGTTTTGAAGAGTGTAAAATTCCCTATTAACCCTCTATGGAATTATTTTCATATCTCTGGCAGTTCCTTGTCGAAGGTTTTGGCCTATTTATCGCTTACGTCTTCGCGGCGATATTTATTTTTCTTGTCTTGCGGCAATTCCACTCTTGGAAAATAACCACGGCATTGGTTGCCATTTTTATCGGTGTTTCGATTGCCTTTTACGTTCCAAACGGCATTCCTCACGCTTTTGAGTATCCTCTAGGACTCCGCACACTGGGGCCTTCTGAAGGTCCGGTTCTGCCGCTCCGGAACGTGTGGGAGTTTTTCACTCGCTTTGACACTTTTGAAAGGGTGGAAAATATCGCACGTGACCCTAACGACCTGCCTCCGCCGATAGTGCGCACGGCTCCTGACGAGGTGCACATCAATCTCATCACCAAGGAAGTGATAGCCGAAATGGCGCCCGGAGTGACTTTCAACTATTGGACTTTCAACGGTACGGTGCCTGGACCGATGCTCCGCGTACGTGAGGGTGACACAGTGGTGCTGACACTTGAGAACGACCCTACCAGTTTGCATATGCACAATATTGACCTCCATGCGGTAAATGGCCCGGGCGGTGGCGCGGTTGCCACCGACGTGATGCCGGGTGAATCAAAAACTTTTCGTTTCAAGGCAATGAACCCGGGAATCTATGTATATCATTGCGCTCATCCCAATGTGCCGAGCCATATGGCACACGGCCTTTACGGCCTTATACTCGTGGAACCGGAAGCTGGCCTCCCGCCAGCTGATAAAGAGTTCTATGTGATGCAGGGCGAATTCTACAGCAGTGGCGCACTAGGCCGAAACGGTCTCCAACTCTTTGATGCACAAGCGATGTTAGACGGCAAACCGCAGTATGTCGTCTTCAATGGAAAAACCGGCGCGCTCATTGAAAACATGACGGCCAATGTCGGAGAGACGGTTCGCTTGTACGTTGGCAATGGAGGCGTCAATCTCATTTCCAATTTTCACGTGATCGGCGAGATTTTTGATCGGGTGTATCGTGAGGGTGATATAGCCAGTCCGCCGGCGAAGAACGTGCAGACAACGCTTATTCCCGCGGGTGGCGCCGCGGCAGTAGAGTTTAAGGTGGATTACCCGGGCAATTACATTCTCGTTGACCACGCTCTTTCACGGCTCGACCGCGGCGCTTGGGGAGTTCTTAGTGTAGCCGGAGCGGCCTCATCGACCATCTTCGACGGTGAAATAAGCGCTGACCACGGACATTGATAGATAAAGCCTAGAACTCAACAATTAGCGCCTTGTGATCTGACACAATATCATCAAGCACTTGGAAATTTTTAACTTTAATATCACCTTGCCACAAGTCTGACTTGTGGCACGAGCACTTATGTTCGGCATTTGCAATTTGTTTTTGGACGTTTTCGTCTAATTTCATATTTAAAATTCTACTGTTAATGCTTTGTGGTCGGAGACAATGTCATCAAGAACCTGGAAATTCTTAACTTCAATATCCGGACTGGTGAAAATATAATCGCAAGCCTCGGTTTTGTGCGTGAGCAGCGTACGAGTAGTTAATATGCCGCGCTTTTTAACATGATTGACCAAAATTTTATTTATTTGTTCAAGCGAGGGGCTATCCGGCACCAAATTGAAATCACCGCAGAGAACGACTGGCCCCTCGAGTTTCTTAATGTAATCAACAATCATTCCGCACTGCCGCATCGTCTCCTCATCGCCGTTTTTATGTTCGGGATTGTGATAACCATGATGACTCAAAACATTCAGAAGTTTTCCACCATGCTCGACTGTGACGTGTTGGAGTGCCCGACCGGCATTAGGTCGAACATTATGTAGAAAATCAAAATCCTCAATTGGTGCGGTGTGTATGTAGTTGTCTTTGGTAGATAGAAAAGGCTGTCGGCTCAAAATTGCACTTCCCCAGTGTGCTGTTCTTTGCATATAACGAAACGAGTGGGACGGTGTGAAGTGGGCAAACTCATAACTGCATTCTCTTTGTGTCTCCTCTAAATCGAGAAAGAAAAAACTCTTGCCGCCAGATACTGAAACGACTTCCTGCAAACAAACAACGTCCGCATTTTCACTTTTCAAGAGATTGGCAATTTGATTCTCCAATTTTCCGCCCCAAATGTTTAATTGCAGGATTTTCATAAAGTAGTCACATTTAACTGTGAGGCTTGAGATTGCGGCGATTTCGCCGTGCTGGACTGAAAATGCGAGCGAAGCGGGACACGGTAGTCAGCGAGCGAGCATTTTCAGGAAGCACAAGAAATCGCCCGATATCAAGCTTCACAGGCCGCGCAGATTTTTTGGCGGGTAAGAGCCTGAGCAGCATTCATACTATGCTGATAATACAGCGCCTTAATCCCCTTCCTCCATGCCAACAAATAAAGCTCATTGATTTCTTTCGGCGACACTTTGGGCGGCACCATTATGTTTAGCGATTGTCCTTGGTCTATGTAGAGCTGGCGAACCGCCGCTTGTTCAATGACTATCGCCTGATCCAATTCCGCAAAAGTGCGGAAAATTTCCTTTTCTTGGTCACTCAAGAAATCAAGATGCTGAACCGAACCATCGTGGTCGCGGATGCTGTTCCAAACCTCGCGCGTATTCTTTCCTTTTTCTTCCAGTAATTCCTCCAAGAAAGGATTTTTAACGGTGACTTTCAGTTTTGCCAAGTCCTTAACATAACAGTTGCTCCAAAGAGGTTCGATTGACTGCGACACCTGCCCGAGAATGAAAGCTGAGGAAGTAGTCGGCGCGACAGCAAAAAGCGTAGTGTTGCGGCGGCCGTAACCTTTGAGGATTTCCGGTTCGCCGAACTTTTCCGCCAGTGTTTTGCTGGTCGCTTCTCCCTGTTCTTTCATCTTTTTCCAGATCTCGACATTCAGTTTCCCTGCCTCCATGCTTTCAAACGCTATGCGCTTGCTCTGAAGAAGCGAGTGCCAGCCGATAACGCCTAAGCCCAAGGCGCGGTTCTCTTTGGCAAAGTTGTAAGCGCGTTCCATAAAGGTGAAAGCCAACTTTTTAGACTTATCTTCGGAATCTCGAAGCGATTCGAGACGTTCGCAGAAGTCACTAATGACAGCGTCGAGAAGTTTAACCATTACCTCTATAAGGTCGCTGTCTTTCCAAGCGTCGTAGTGAAGAAGATTGACCGAAGAAAGACAGCAAACGAAAGACCAGTTTTCATTGGAGGGCAGCATGATTTCCGAGCAAAGATTAGACGCGACGATCTTGAGGCCCTTGTCTTTGTACACATCCACAGTGTTTTTATTGGCGTTTCCAGTGTAGAGAATATACGGATAGCCCATTTCGCCCCGACGCTGAATGATTTTGGCCCAAATAGCGCGCTTCTCCTCATCGCCGTCTATCATTGACTGCAGCCACTCGTCGCCCACCGTCACGGCGTGCGTCATGTTTTGGATAGGATTGCCTTCGGTGCCGATCTCAAGGAAGTCCATGATGTCCGGATGCTCAACCGGAAGATACGGAGAAAAACTGCCGCGGCGCACCTTGCCTTGCGAGACAACATGGATAAGCGTCTCAAACATCTGCATAAAGTGAACCGGGCCGTTCGATGTGCCGTTGTTCTTTATCTCCGCGCCTCGCGGGCGAAGCGCGCCGAAGAAACCAGAGGTGCCGCCGCCGTATTTGCTCATCATCGTATTTTCGGCGTGGGTAAAAGCGATTTCCGCCATGTCGTCGCCGAGATATGAACCGAAGCAAGAGATCGGCAAACCGCGCCCGAGCCCGAAGTTGGCCCAGACCGGAGTAGAGAAAGACACCCAGCCGCGAGAAACGTAGTCGTAGAGCTTGTCAGCGAAACCCGGCTCTTGGAGCAATTTCTCCGCGTGGTCGGCGATTTGGCGCACCCTGTCCTCCACCGTTTGGCCTTCAAGGGTATAGCCGCGCGACATGAACTGCCTCGTGTTGTCGTTTAGCCAGTACCAGGGTTTGCTTCTGTCAATCATGGTAGGTTACAAAGTTACTAAGTTTCTAAGGTGAACAATGCGGTCAGAATCCAAGAAATTGGATGCAGTGCCAGGAACGCGAGCAAAATGGAGTGAGACGTATATGGACATACGGTGAGTGACATTTTGCGAAGCGTGACGCCGCAATGCGCCGATTTCTTGGATTCTAAAAGAGGTCGTTTGCGGTCACGCTAGTCTGCCGCTTATTATAATTAATCGACCGCTTATCGAAGAAATCGACGTGCTTCGTCGCGATAACTTCGTCATCGAACCACTCGGTCTTTTCGACCAGCGTTGAGTCCAGACCGAAGACCGGCGACATACCGATGCCTTTTAGAGATTTATTTAGACGCGCTTTAATGAATTCTTTCACTTGGTTTTTCGGTAAAAACTCCAACTCGCCGTCCTCAAATATCCAATCCACTATCGCGCTCTCGGCCTGATAGGCCTCGATGCACATGGTGCGCACCATTTCGCGATGGCTGTCGTCAAACCACTCCGGGTGTTCCTTTCTGATGATATTGATTAGGTCGGTGCCGAACATACCGTGTATCTGCTCTTCCTTGCTGGTCGCTTCAACCGCGTTTGATATGCCTTTGAATAAGTTTTTGTGCTTGTTGAAAGACATCATAATGAGGAATTGCGAGAACAGCGAAACGTGCTCAATGAACAGCGAGAACAAGAGCACTGCTTGGGAATATTCCCGATTCTCGCTGCCGCGCGAGAGAGCAATCACCTTTTCCAAGTATTCAACTCTCTGTTTGATGACCGGCACTTTATTGAGGTCCTTAAAGGCGTCATTGAGGCCGAGCACTTCAAGGAGGTGCGAGTAGGCGTCCATGTGGCGCACCTCGCTTTCCGCGAAGGTAAAGCCGACGGCGCCAATCTCCGGTTTCGGCATCTTGCTGTAGATGTTGCCCCAAAAAGTTTTGACCGCTACTTCAATTTGCGCGATCGCGAGCATGGTCTTCTTTATCGCTTCCCTTTCGTGATGGCTGACGCGCGTCTTAAAATCATCAACGTCGCGCATATAATTGAATTCCGTGTGTATCCAGTAAGAGTGCCGGATGGCATCCACGTATTCGGCGAGCTCCGGGTATTCGTAGGGCTTGAGGTTAGTGCGCTTGCGGAAAATGTCGCGTTCGCGGAGGCGCTTTCTTTCAGCGCGGTAAATAATGTAGGCCTTGGCGGTCTCAAAATATTCCATCTCCATGAGCGCCGCCTCGACCTCGTCCTGTATTTCCTCGACGGACGGATAACCGTCCCGGCATTTTTGCGCGCGTTCATCGTCGCCGGTCGCGTTTTTCGCTTCTTCGCACATCAAAACAACCTTTTCGAGCACTCGCTTGGCCACCTCATGCGAATCCGCGTCGGTACCCTCCTTGGTTTCATTAAAAGCCTTGGCAACGGCAACTTCGATCTTTTCCAATTTAAAAGGCACTATCGAACCGTCACGTTTGCGAATTTGATTGATTTCCATAATTAAAGAAGCGGATTAAAAAATTAATAATGAGCGACGCGAGCAAACTAAAAGAAAGGCGTCTAATTTTTTTCAGGCTCTTTTTTTGGCGCCTTCAAGGACGAAACCGGCAGTTTGTCCTTCTCTATTTCCTCTCTTCTAAGAGGCGATGGAATTGGGGAATGTAAGTCGAGAGTTGCGGCTGGTTCTTTGTGATACATAGTGATGCAAAAGTCTCTTAAAGACACTCTGTTTCCAGAGCCGATAATCAACAATCTCTCGCAAAAGTGATCGGTGGTGCAGGCGAACCTTGTGTAAAGAGGTTCACAATCGACAGCTTACGTTGCAGCCGTCGCGACGGTCAATTTCAAGAAAGATTGCGACGTCAATGTTAGAAACCAAAACACACCGCCATGCTGGCTTTACATGGATATTGCGTGGTGTGTCAGTTCTTCCTCCAAATTCCCGACACACAAGATTCATACGGCGACTCTTGTGTTAATCAAATATTAGAACGCGCCGGCGATATCGCAAAATAAGCCGAAAACAAAGAATATTTTAATGGCAGTCACCAAAGCGAAAACGAAACGCCTTGAAAACAAAGGGGTTTTTTCCTACTGAAAAATTTTTCGAAAAGGCGCCGCCGAGCGCTTCCCTGTGGATAAGAAAACCAGAGCATCGTAACAAAAACTTCGCAAGGGTTTTATTTACGCAAAACCCGCACTAAACTTTTGCGCCGTGAAGGCTGCAACTGCTTTTGATTCTGAAAGAAACTGAACACAGGTGCAAGTCTATAAAGAAAGCAAAGCGGCATTCACTGAAAGCAACACAAAAGTTAGCGCCTGGACAGGCTGTCTCTAATTTCTCTAAGGAGCTTTACCTCTTCGCTCGGCTCGACGGTCTTCTGCGACTCGGGTTTTTGTTCCTCCTTGCGCTCCAGTGAACGGATGATTTTTATCGCCGCGAAAATTGACGCTGAAATAATGACGAAATCGAGAACCGATTGCAAAAACGCTCCGTAAGTCAGGACCTTCGGACCGATTTCCAGACTCAAGTCGCTTAAATCAACGCCGCCGGAGAGAAGACTGGTTAACGGCACGATGATGTTATCTACAAGAGACGAGACGATTTTGCCGAAAGCTCCGCCGATAACTACTGCGACCGCGAGGTCAACTACGTTCCCTTTAAGCGCGAAGGCTTTGAATTCCTCGAGCAAGCCCTTGGCTTCTTTTTGATAACTTGTCATACAGATATATTAAATCATTAGTGGTGGTGTCTGGCCTCGATGCTGGCACTACTGACCCCATGTTTGCCGAACCACCAAGCGGCAATGAGCGTTGTCAGCGGCACAGCCAAGATAAGCCCTATGGAGCCGATAAT
>CAYZRD010000011.1:8914-11822 GCA_964480015.1 uncultured Candidatus Saccharibacteria bacterium | reverse complement strand
GCGGAACGGTTTTTTCCATTAGGCGAAACGAGTCGGTGGCCACAAAGGTCAGAGTGTGCTCTTTTTTTTGAAAAATGTAAACGCTTCCGAGTTCGGGCTTTATTGACGATTGCGAAGCGGCGAAAGCTACTGACCTGATACCCAATGAAAACAAACCGCAGTTTAGTGTTTGCCCCTTTCCGGGAACTTTGGGGATTGACGGGAATTCTTCGTGAGGAATGCACTTGATTTCCGTTTTTGAGTTTCCAGAATCGATTAGCAGTGAGTTGTTTTTGTAAACAATGTTGATCTCTTTCTGATTGATTAGATTTGTCGTTTGAATCAAGACGCTGGCCGGGACCGCCGCCACCCCTTCTTCTCCGACATCGGCTTTGACCTTAGCTTCAATGCCGATTTCCAGGTTAGTTGCCCGCAAGATTAAACTATTGCCTTTAGCTTCAAGCAACACGCATTGCAAAACCGGAAGTGTCACGTGTTTGGTGCTGGCTCGACCGACGAGTTCCAATTTTTCTTTGAATTCTTGCGTGTTTAAGACCAAACGCATACTTGTTTTTTAGTAACCACATTATACGCTTTATTATTAGCTCTGTGGAACTGTGTATATCAGAAAAGTATGGCCTACTTTTTACCCCGTTAGACCAAGCCCCATGGTGTTTAGTTGTTGATAATTTACTGATGTCTTCTGTATAAGAGGTTTCTTTTTTCGCAAATTGGCTCACTTGCGCGCAAAATCCAATATTATTCACCGACAGTTCAGTTTTTGGAGCGTTGTTAACAACAACCAATTCCCAATCTAAACACAGCTTGTTTCGATTTTTAATAACAGCAAAAAACCAGCCCGGGTTCCGGGCTGGTTTTTTGATCCACTTATTTAAGCAACATTCTGATCTGGCTGACCTCCTCTTCGAGATCGCTGCTGCTTTTGAGTTCGTTTTTTATTTTTTCGCAGGAGTGTATGACCGTAGTGTGGTCTCGGCCGCCAAGTTTTTGTCCGATGGCCGGATAGGAGACGGCGAAATCTTCGCGCAATATATACATGATGAGCTGTCTTGGTTTGACCACCTCCTTCCGTCTCGTTTTTTCGTAAATACTCGCCGGGTCTATATCAAAATAACGCGCCACTTTCTCAACCACATCGCTGACCGCCAAAGTTTTTCGCGGCCGGGTGCTGTTTTTGATTATCACTCGCACTTCGTCCAGCGACAGTGTCCGGCCGAGAAGTTGTGACTGGCACATGATGGTATTAAGAGCGCCTTCGAGCTCTCTGATGTTGCCCTCAATAGTCGTCGCCAAATGGTCCACCACTTCATCACTGAGAATGATGCTGTTTTGCGCCGCTTTGGCTCTAAGTATCGCCGCGCGGGATTCCATGTCGGGAACCGGTATATCGACTATCATTCCTTGCGCGAATCGGGACTGGAGCCTTTCTTCCAAACCGGATAACAGAGCCGGGTGGATGTCGCTTGAGAAAACTATCTGCTTGTTGTTGTCGTGGAGAGCGTTAAAAAGATGGAAGAGTTCCTCTTGGGATTTTTCCTTTGAAGCCAGGAATTGAACATCGTCCATAATAAGAGCGTCGTATTGGCGGTACTTCTCTTTGAAGTTGTTGGCCGTGCCGTTTTGAAGGGCGTTGAAGTAATCGACTACGAAACGTTCGCTGGTTACGTAAAAAACTTTTTTACCGGCGCGCTTCAGTGCGTTGCCGACCGCTTGTATCAAGTGGGTCTTGCCGTGTCCGGTTTTGCCGTAGATGAACAACGGGTTGTAAACGATACCGGGACGTTCGCTTACGGTTTTGGCGGCGGCGTGGGCCAAGGCGTTGAAGGGTCCGATAACAAAAGTTTCAAAGGAGTACTTGGGATTAAGGTTGTCGCTCTTGTTTATGTAGTATTCTTCAAGCGGCAGGGCGGCGTTAACGGTCTGTGAGCGATTACTTTCGCTTCGACGGTCGCTGCGCGGCACCACGGAATATTCGATGCTGCGAACATAGGGCGTCAGTTCGCGGAGGACCTTCAGTATCATCGTCTGAAACTTATCTTGAAGCCAATCTTTTACGAAGATGCTCGGGACGCCGAGCGTCACGGTGCCGTCTTCGAGAGACACGATGGTGGTGTCGCGGAACCAGGTTTTGAAGTTAGCCGGCGTAATCGAGAGTTCGATATTGACGAGCGCGTCATCCCAGAGTTTTTTTACGTCAACATTCTCGGTTCTTACAATGCTGTTGGTTGCGGACTGTGATGGTGAATTCATAAACAGAAAAGAGAACTTTTTGCGTAATGTGCATTATACTCTTCTGTGCAATCGTGTAAACTTTTTGAAACTCTTGTTAAAGAAGGAAGTTTTTTCGGGTGCTTTTTCTGTCAACTGTGCATAACCTGTGAATAGTTTTCCAAATTCCAAAACACAGGAACCAAAACCAAGCAGGTCATAAAGTCCGGAAGCGACGTCCGTTTTTTGCACGCTCCGCGCTTTGGGTTTTTACCTAACAACCTAACTCAATCCATTGAAAATTGCTCTTGATGGTGTATAGTGTGGCGACTTAAACGACTTTTATGCCAAAACGAACCTACCAACCGAGCAAAAAAAAGCGCCAAACCACGCACGGCTTCCTCGCGAGGAGCAAAAGCAAAACCGGCAAGAGGGTCCTAAGGGCGAGGCGCCGCAAAGGCCGCGCCAAATTGGCGGTCCGCAAAAGCCGCTAGCCGGGGCTGAAAAGCCCGAAATCCCCAAGGATTTCGGGCTTTTCACTTGACGCTTTTCGGCATAAACTTGGGTTATGCTTAAAAAAAGCCGACGCCTGACGAAACGTCAATTTGGTGAGTTTTTCCGGAATGGCGCGCGTTTTCACTCCCCTTTTTGCCAGCTTGTATACTCGAAAAGTAAAGGCTTCCACGGCGCCGTTGTCGTT
>CAYZRD010000011.1:0-8904 GCA_964480015.1 uncultured Candidatus Saccharibacteria bacterium | reverse complement strand
AGTGTTCAAACGGGCAGTGGACCGGAACCGCCTGCGCCGCCGCGTGTACAATATCCTTTACCGCCTGTTAAAAGACGGCGGCCAAGGTGGCGTGTATATCGTAATTACCAAACCGTCGGCTGCTTCCGCAAGTTTTACCGAATTAAAGAAAGATTTGGAAAAACTATTCAACACTATAAATCCCAAACCCTAAGCCTATAACCTATGTCCTACATTTGGCACACATTTTTCTTCAATCCCATATACAACGGACTCGTCTTTTTCATTGACACGGTTCCGGGCGGCGACGTCGGCTTGGCCATTGTCGGCATTACCATAGTGGTCAAGTTTCTTCTTCTGCCGCTTTCGATTAGCGCCGCCCGCACGCAAAAACTGATGCGCGAGATCGAGCCGCAGCTCAAGGACATCAGAGAAAAACACAAGAACAACCGCGAGGAAATGGCTCGCGCCACGATGGACGTTTATAGAGAAGCGGGTCTGCGCCCATTTTCGAGCATTTTTCTGCTATTTCTCCAGATTCCCATCATCTTCGCGCTTTACTGGTCCGTTTATCGCGGCGGCGGCGTGCCTCTTCCGGATATAAACTCCGCCCTTTTATACAATTTTGTAGCGGTGCCGGAAATGGTCAATATGATATTCCTCGGTTTTGTCGACATCACTTCAAAAAGCCTGCCGCTCGCAGCGCTTGCTGGAATAACGCAGTTCATTCACGCGCATTTATCTATGCCGAAACCGGAACCTCGCAAGGAAAACGAGCCCGCCGATTTCAAAGCCGACTTCGCCAGAAACATGAATCTGCAAATGCGCTACGTGATGCCTATAGTGATTTTTTTTGTGGCCTACACTATCTCAGCCGCCATCGCGCTTTATTTCACCGTCAGCAACTTGATGGCTATTGCGCAGGAGTTTGTGGTGCGACGTCATCGTTAGCCTCAAAGCAAATCAGCAGGTACAAAATAGAGCCACAAGTTATCATTAAGCTTGTTCCTAAAAAGCAATATTGAGCCATCTGTGCTAAAGTCGGCATCGGTTATATCAATGCTGAACCCCAGGCTTTCCATAACATCAACGGCCAGCAACGCGTAGCCCTCATCCAAGTTGTTTTTCCACAACATATCGTCAGATACAGCGACGCCGCTGTACCAGTTTCTTAGGAACTGCGGTGACGTTTTTGCCTCACTGGGTATCATAGCCCCGCACCACAAATCGTTGCTCATGGAGGCAAATGCGCATTTCTCCGGCAGGGCCGTTATCCGCAGTGGAAATTTATCCTTCGTGGCGACGTCGATCACGTAAGACACCAACTGTCCGCTTTCGCTGTCGTAATAAGTTTCGAGATAGCGGGTGCCCTCTTTATTTGGTTTGCCGGCATACGCCACTCGCGGTTCCGATACCGGTTCCAATTTACCGTTCACAACCAAATATAGCGCCCCGCGCAAAGCAGGTGCGGGTTTATTCACGACATAAGTGCCGGAATTCGTAAGAAATACGTTTATATCAGACAACGGCAAACGCCAAAGCTCAACGGCGACGCCGCTTTTTATATCGTATTCATAAGCCACGGCTCCCCCGGTGTCCTTAATGGTGTAGAAAACTGTACTGGAACCGGTGAGAGCGATATTGCCGCTATTTACCGGCAGACTGCGGCTTGCTGCCTCTTCGTCCTCTGCTTCCGGAACCATGTAAACTTGCGTATGACGCATACCGGCTTTGTAAGCGGTAAGAGCGACAGCCGTCCCGTCTTCGTTGAATTTTACCTCGCTTGTGTTAGCAACGGTTTTTCCTGAAAGCCTGTATTCTTGCCCGCTCGCAAGGTCTATTTCGTAGATATGTCCGGTGCCCTTTTCGCCGTAGCGTATATACTGTGAATCCGCTTTTTCAATAAGCACGAAGCCTGCTACCGGCCGCGTTGACAGTTGGGATAAGCCCTCGCTCGCAATCGACAATCGGTTCACTTCTCTCCCCGTTACGGGAGCCTCCGGCCTATCTATGTCCTCGGTTGTTCCGGCAAAACCTAAGTCCGAAAAAATATCCCTCGCGTTTTGCGGCGCGCCGAACAGCAGCAAATAAATCCATAGAGCCGCTAGAAGCAGTATTGTTACTATTCCAAAAGTCACCAGAAATTTCCTCACCATAAATTAAGCCATCGCATCATCAAATGTTTTCTCCTGTTGTTCATGTTGCTTCCGTTCCTCTGTGGCATCGCATGAAGGTTTATCGGCACCTACATATGAGTAGGTTCTGCCATTACAGGTGTAGGTTTTCACACCATTGCCGTTGGGGTTTCTTTCTATCCTCATGCTGGCCGGTTCGGCGTTGCGCAAAAAATTCAAAGTCGTCAGATTTGGGTTTATAGTGTTCAATAAGGTCACTGCTGAAAGTATTATCAAAAGACCAATAAGCGAAGCCCGGATGTCTTTTTTGGCGTCTTCTTTTTTAGTCACTATTTCACTAAACATGTATTGCACGCCGGCAACCATCAGTTTAAACACCACCAGCAGTGCCGCGGCGGTGATGGAAATATTATAGAGTGCTTGGACGTAAGCTTCGGTTGAAAGAGCATCGGGATTGGCAATGCCGGGGATTCCTGCCAAAGCGTGAAAGCCGCCGTGGCTGGCGAAAGCCACCTTTGCCGCGCCCAAAACGACCACACAGACAGTCAGAGTAAAAAATTTGTAATAATTTCTTATCATAAACCCTGCGTAGCTTTTAGTTGACCTTCGGCGGTTAAGCCAATGGTTTCTCGGCTCGCCGCGTAGAAACTGATGGTAACCGGGATTGACGACAATCCGGAGCGCGACAAAACCAGCTGATAAGGATTATCGCTCCCGGTAGCGACCGGAGTGCCGTTAACAGACCAATTCAAGTAAGCGGGGCCGCTTATAGTGTCAAGGAAGTAAGGAGAAACTTCAATGGTCGCTTCTTCCGCGGTGACAAGAAGGGTGTCACCGACGGCGATTCGGCTTAGGCCGCGAAGCGGATTAACTTCGTAAAAAACTACAAAGGGCTTTGAAAGCCCGATTATTTCGCTCCTTTCGGCCACCAAGGTTCCGTTTTCCCCGGTAACTTCCAACCGCACCAAAAACTCGTTTTTATTTGGAGCGCGTAATTCTATTGACTCCGAAGAAGGTTTGCCGGCGTTTATCGGCTGGCCATCGACATTCCAGTAGTAAAGCAGGGATTTGTTGTCCAAAGTTCCTGAATCTCGAACTATTGCTATGAGTTTAAGCGGCCCTCCGGGAACGGGTTCGGCGCGGCCGCGGTAAAAGCTTGGAGTATAGGTGCCGGCCTCCACTACGATGTCAACCAAATGAGAAGGTTCGGGCGCGGACTGCACTTCCAGATAATTAATCTGCGCCTCCCCCGTTCCGGGAATAGCCAAAAGCGCTACCGTCGCCAAAAAAAGCGCTGCCCTCTTGTTCATAATATGTAGGATAACACACGACGGCCGCCGGTTTTCAAACCCGTGTTCATCTCTTATCCTGCAGAACGTAGGCTCCCCAGACGTGCGCCCATGGCACTATGTTGACCAAAGGAATCAAATAACAAGCCGAGAACAATATGAAGTAAATACCTCTATGGCCAGCCGAAAAAGATGCTTTGTGAAGGATCATGAGCAATACTGCCATGACTATCATGGAACCGAAGCCGATAACCATAACAACGATAAGCCCAACCGCCCAGATGGTTGCCCCGGGCACCGCGAAACTAAAAAAACCGCCGAGAAAAGATTCCGCCGCGACCTCCGCCCCCAAACCGATCAGTGAAAGCACCGCAAACAAAGCTTGGGCCGGCCACAAAGAGGCCAGCAATCCAAATTCTCTGAAGACTGTCACGAAAGCAGTGGCCCAACCGATGGCTTTGGCTTTCACAGAAGCCTTTTTTGTGTTGTCATTGGCAGCAGTTAGATTTCTTAATTGAGCCAGTCGGCTTAGTCCGCCTGATAGGGCTCTAACTCGTTGCCTTCCTGAAGTCGTCTTTGATTTCGGGGTAGTAACGTGTTCAACGCTGCGGATCGGTGGGCGCGCCAAACTTTCTCCGGTGGGGTTATTCTTCTCTAGGATCCGATTGTTATTCGCCGGCCTTAATGGTCTTGTTACGTTCGTACCGCTACTGGCGGCAACGGCGTTTTTCGATGATGTTATCTTAGCGGCATTCCTGATGCCGCCTCCTGTCAGTGTTTTTGTTGCAACCGCGGACAAAGCCATAAACTACTTTTGCGCCGCTTGCAGTTCAGCGCGCGCGCTCTTGATTTGTAATATTTGCGACGGATCGGAGGTGATAATCTGATCTTCGGTGTAGGAAGCGATTACTTTAATGGCCACGTGTTTAAGACCGGCGAAGAAGATACCCTCGCCGACGTTAGACTCCAGAAGCAGCAGTTTTTCTTCGTCGGTCAGGTTGAACGTTCTTTGCACCAAGTCTATCGAGGTTGGCGATTGTTTCATAAGAAGCTGGAGAGAAGAGTTCGTTAGCATCGGTATACCATATGGCGACCGCAAAAAGTCATCTACGTCTTGGGTGATGGTAGCGAGCCCGAGATAGTATTTGCGTCCGCGTTTGGCGAGTGAGAAGAGGAATGAAGCGGTGTCCTCGCTTTTCATCATCCACCAGGCCTCGTCAATAACCAGCAATCTCTTGGCCAGGCGTCTTCTTATCATGCTCCAGATGTGGTTAGTGATTATGTACATGGCGACGGTTTTCAATTCGTCTTCCATGTCTCGGAGCGAGAACACTACGAACTTTTGGTTAATGTCAACATTGGTCGGCTGATTCATGAATCCGGACCACGTGCCGCTGGTGTATTTTTGCAGTCTCGCAATGAGCGAGTTCGAGCCTTCCATGCCGGCGAGCACCATCTCAAAGTCGGACAAAAGCGGCGGTTCCATCTCGGTAAAATCCACATCGCCGTTTATGTCTTTAAGCGCGTACACTTCGTGGAGTGCCTGGTCAATGATGGTCTCTTCTTCCGGGCTAAGGCCGCCTAGCATCAAACGGAAAAGACCAATAAGTTCAATAATGTGCGAGCGCAAAATATCTTCCGGGTCCTCATCCTCTTGCGGCGCCGGTAGATCAAAAGGATTGATGTGGTGGGCCGAAGAGAGCGAAATGTTAAAGAACCGCCCGCCGGTCGCCTCCGCCAGATATTCATACTCGCGCTCGGGGTCTATCACTATGACCTCCGTGCCGAACATCAGCGAGCGCAATATCTCAAGCTTTGTGGTGTAAGATTTTCCGGCTCCGGAAGTGGCAAAAGTCACCGAGTTGTAGTTCGTTAGTTGGAAACGGTCAAAAAGTACGAGCGATGAGTTGTGGCGGTTAATGCCGTAGAGAACGCCGGTGTCGCTAGTGAGGTCGAAGGATGTGAAAGGAAAGAAGCTAGAGAGCGGCGAGGAGTTAAATTTGCTGTGCACCAGAAGTTCGTCAGTCATGTTCGGGAAAATACTTTTCATTCCTTGTTCTTGTTGGAACAGAGCGGGCTTTAGGTACACGAGTCTGGCATCGAGAATGCCCTTGATTTCCGATTCGGTTTTGTTAAGCACTTCTTCGTTGGCGCCGTAGGCGGCAATGTAGAGGCCGACATCAAACAACTTTTCCTCGGCTTGCTGAAGCTTGTCGCGGAGATCCTCAAGGTTGCGGTAGGCGGCTTCAAGCTGCGGGTCGCGCACCATTCCCTTCTCGGCGTTCATGTTGATTTGGCTTTCCACCTCGGCCACCTTTTTTTGAAATTTTTTTAGTGTTTCGGCGGTGTCTATGGGATGTATCATTATCGAAACATCCATTTCTCTTTCAAGATTCAGTATCGGCTCAAGCCAGCCGTCGTTTAGATAACGGGGATACGAAACCGCAAAAAACACTCTGGCGTTTTGGCCGCTGATATTGATGCTGCGCGGGCTGACGCTGACCGCGGAAGGCGCCACCACGTCTTCGAGTGTCATCAGCGCGCTCTCGACATCCAGCGTTTCTCCATCAGATTTTTTCTTTTTTAACAAATCAAGAATTCCCATATCACTTTTTTCGTTCCGGCGCGGAGCCTTCTACGTCGGTTGGATTGAATAAATGGTAATAAAGTTCTACCAATTCCTCGTTCTGGAGAAGAATAGTACGCACTCCGACCCGCGAGAGTCCTTGTTCGACTAAGGTCACCCTCTGTTCAAGTTGCAGGCGGTGTTCACCGAAATTTTTATCATCAAAATAGATGTTTTTCCTGCCGCCAAGTAAATTTTATAAATCTTTAATATTGGTTTGCAGATTGGCGGCTACAGGCGTATAAGGCACAACCACAAAAAAACTCTTGCTCATCACGTCAACTTCAGTGGTAAAGGTTTTGACAAACTGGATGTACTCCCGCAATTGTATGCGCATCAGGTCGTTGTCTTGTTTCTGTTCCCTAGACTGCAACAGCTCCAGATAAGGTTGGATGTTAAGACGGCGCGATTGGACGTATATCTGCAAAGAGAAGTCTATAGTGTTGAGAAAGGATTGAAATTGTCGAAGCACAGCCTCTTGTTCGTCCACCGACTTAAGCGCGAAGTTAATTGACGACGCAAGCAAAACCATGTTGAGCTGGCCGTTTTTTAGTATCACGACGTTATCCTTGATGTCGCGAAGGGGAACAAAATCTTGCGTGGTATTTTTGGCTGTGGCCATAAATAAGGTTTGAGGTTAGAGGTTAGAGCTTTGAGTTGCGAGTTTTTTTATCATGCCGTACAACATTTTCTGGATTTCATCTATATCGTTCAACTCCTTCTCCACCTCAACATTATACAAGTCGTTTGCCAGTAAAAGCTGAGTTTTCAGCTCAGCCGTCGAACCATTGGCTATTCTAAAAAACTGAACATAATCTTTACGTGTACTTCTTTTCGAGTCCTCGGCTATATTTGAAGGTATAGATTCAGCCGCGCGTTTCATCTGATCAGCTAAAGAATACTTTTCTTCGCTCGGCAATTGTTTGGATAATTTGTATATTTTCTTTACCAACGCAAATGATTTCTGCCATACTTTTAATTCTTTGAACGAACTAATCATGTTTCACTCTAAACTCCAACCTAAAACCTCCAACCTAGCTCTCCTTTTGTATCGCTTTCATTTCCAAACGCCTGGATAGCGAAATCAGGTTGCTTTGGCTGACCGGTGGCATATATGATGGACTGCCTGATTCCTCGCTCACGGCGCCGCTATAGACGCCGGTGCCATGCTTTCTCCATAGGTAAAGCTTGGTGCCGCGCAGGTAAGAAACAACCGAAGCCAAAAAATCGGCAAATGGTCGATTGTTGACCGGATAAAAACCAAGAAGAAAAGTCAGGATCGCGACCGGAAGACCGAGAAGCACAAAAATGATGAATGGCGCTACAATAAAAAGAACAACCGCAAAGCCGGCCCCGCCGCCGACGTATACGAATTGCCGCCATGTGAGAGGACCGAAAATCTTGTCCTCGATCTCGATGAACTGAGGCACCTCAAAGCGCATTAAGACATTATACGATAGTCAGTTGGTAGGTTTTTGCCGTGGGCGTGAAGAACCCATCGATCTCACTAGTTCAGCCCGTTTGTGTCATCCTTGTCTCTTGGGGGTAGAACACTAGATTGTTCGGAATGGTGAATCGGTGTATCAATGTCGGTCTCTAAGTTCTGTCTGAAACTACCGTAACCATGCACGTTGTGGGCGTCTTCAGAAAAGGTTCTTAGTGGCTTAACAGTCAGTTCCTGAGCTGAAGGTGTAGTTTGATCGCTTGAAGTGTCTGCGACGCTCGTTTCTTTAGTCGAGCTCCGTACACTTTTAACAAAAGTCTCAATTTCTTCTACCAATTCTTTTGAGTAAATACCTTTGAATTTATCGTCGGTTCTCAAAATCTCCTCCATAGCTCTAGTACCGATTATGTTCAGTACCACATCGGCAATAAGGTCCACCAGCTCTGATCCCAACGGTCTTAAATTAGGATATTTTTTAATAAAATCATCTACGACATTAGGTATTGATGGTCCATCGATAATACGGCGCACCTCCTCCGGAGCCTTGTTGTAATGATCTAAAAACTTTGGGAAAGAGCTTTTCATTATTTTTCTCTATAGTATTAACCCTAGTCTATTAGCAAATGCAGATCTACCTGACCAGTTACGCCAGTTAGTAACTGTGGCCACGCTTGGTGGAACCATGCCAGCCGGTCTTACAGTTCCGGGAAGGGGATTCAGGTACAGTTGTAGGTTGTCACGAATACTAGTTATATCAGCGTCGTCAAGACCACCCTCTCTTAATCTTGCGTCTATCATGCTGGGCGTTATGTACTGAGCCATTTGTGGTGCAGCAAATACTGCTGCCGGCATTTGTGCCACCTGCTGTATATTACGCGTTCCTAGCCATTCGGCGTTACGCAAATGGTTTGCTACATTGTTTGGACCTGCAGTTCCGTTGGCGATATTTATAAATCCGTCCCTTCGGGCGTCTCGTATCTGTCTTATTTGTCCATCGTCAAAGCGACCGGAGGCTCTGATTGTATCAATTTGTGCGTCAGTTAAGTGTATTGCGACATTTTGATTTGTTAGTGTTTCAAACGTTATATCCTCATTAAGTTGCTTTTGACTAAGATTGCGTACTGAATCCGCGAACTCTCTCATTTGTTGGTTGGTGACAGCCATTGGATTGTCTTGCAATGTCGTTGTAGTATTTTCTATGATACTTTCACGACGTTGGGCGTCTGCCCCCGAAACCAAACGTCTCTGTCTTGCATCTGCGTAATCCCTGTTTTCCTTGAGCGAATAACTGTCGCCAAATTTAGCCGTCTTTCCTTTTTCAGTTGTGTCAATAATTGACCTATCCAAGTTGGTAGCGGACAAAGCACCACGAATAAGTCTCCCAACCATGCTTTGGTTCTCACGCGGTTTTTCTTGCCAACGTTTAAACTC
>CAYZRD010000010.1:0-12263 GCA_964480015.1 uncultured Candidatus Saccharibacteria bacterium | reverse complement strand
AACCTGCGCCGTGCTGAACGAGATCGGCAAGCAGTCGCCGGGCATCGCCATCGGCGTCGACGAGAGCGAGAATCACGAGCAGAATAAAGAGTCCTAAATGGGAATCTGTACTCTGTGTGTTGGCGTGCGCCTTCATAACTTGAATATAAACCCTATGTTTTCCTATGTCAAACCCAACCATGTGCAAGGCTAACCGCGCCTGTCTTCCACCTTAGTCTCACTGACAGTCGGTTCAGCGTCAGCGCCTCCGGTTGAGTCCTTATGCTCTTTACCTTCTTCGCCCGTCGGTTCAAATTCCTTGGTCAGCCGGTCAAGGTCGCTTGCAAGCGAATAAGCATCCTGCGCTTCGTTTTCCGCGTTGTCTATGTCGCCCGATTGCAGAGAAGAGGAAGCGTTAGCGAGTTTTAAGTTGACCTCGTCAAGGCCGGCAGTTACTTCAACATAAAGCTCGGTACTGGTCGCTCCCGTAGTTGTCGCCATTTTTGCCAGGCGAGTTTCTACGCCGGCCTTCAAAGACCCGGTTTCACCGATAAGATTTTCTACCGCCTCGGTCCGTTCCTCAAGAGTCAAGGTAACCGGAACCAAATCATCCACAGTGACATTGGCGCGCACGTCAATGTTGGTCATGAATCTGATGAGTTTGTGCGTGTCGGAAAGAGCCCCGGCCAAAAGTTTGGCTGCCGCGGCGCGATCTTCACTCATTGCGATAGCGTCAGTGACTTTCTTCCTGATATCGGAAAGCCTTCTTTCTATGTCTCCTCTTTCTCCGGTAGAGGCCAAATCGTCTATGCTGTTGAAATATTCGGTTGCTTTGGTCGTGTCTAGTTCTATGCGAGCCAAGAGTTTGTCGTAGGAAAGTGCTTCTCCCTCTCTCGAGGAAATGGCGGCGCGAGCTTCTCTAACCGCTCCCGCGAGAGCCTCAACCGATGAAAAGCCAACGCCGGAAGTCGAGGCTTTCTTGTTTTTCTCAAGTTGGTTTTCAAGCACTTCGGACTGCACTTCAAGCGCGGAAGCAAAAGCAATCTCCGCGATGGCGGCTTCGTCGCTGTCGCTCGCGCGAATGGAGTTTATCTCTCTTTGCGCCGCATCGCTGTGCTCTTTAACCGCAAGCGCCACCTTGACCTCAACCTCGTTGGTTAATTTTCCGGAATCGGCCAAAAGCCGGGCCTCAGCGATGCGGCGCTCCAGGCGCGCGGTCTCCCACTCGATTTTTTGGTAAGGCGAAAAAGCCAGAGAACTTCTTATCTCCTCGTTAAAACGCACCTTGACCGGATACAGAACATCGCCGGGAACGGCGCGCTCGGCGGCGGCCGGCACCACCACCAAGAACAGCATTGTCATCACTCCGACAAACCGGCCGAGCATCCAGGCGTTGATATTTAGAGTGTTGAAACGGCTCTTCTTGACCTTCGGCAGAACGGCCTTGCTGGTTTCCGGAAGCGGATGGTACTCGATATAAGAAACCAAACGGTCGCGCAAATCACGCCGCTCGGAAGACCGCAAGCGGATATTTTCTGCATTTCTCTTAAACTGTTCGCTAAATCGTTTCATGTTTTTTTGAACTGGGTTCCAAACTGTCTCCCCTCTTCGCGGATTTTCTCCTCACGTTCCATAGCCGCGCGCAAGAGTTTGAGACCGCGATGAATGCGCACCGATACCACGTTTTCCGACTCCTCGATAAGCTGGCTTATCTCTTTGGGGCCAAGCTCATCGACGAAACGCAAAACAATGACCTCGCGGTACTCATCGGGCAAGGTTCCCAGGAGTTCAAAAGCCTTTTTGCCATCTATGGTGGCGGCAAAAGACTCCGCGGTGCTTTCGGAAAGCTCGGCAAAATTTCCTTCGTCGACGCCTTCCCGCTCGAGCAGCGCGTCCAAGGACGTCTCCTTGGCCTTGCGATACTCATCGATGATCAAATTGTTGAGCACTTTATACAAAAATGGACGGAACGCTTCGATTTCATGACCGGCCCTTAAGTAGGACCAGACCTTGGTATAGGTGTCATGAACTATGTCTATGGCTCGTTCCCTGTCGTTTATGCGAAGAAGAGCGTGACGAAATAAGGCATCGCCATACTCCTCAAATGCCTCCAGAAACCTTTCCTCATGGCTTCCACCTATATTCCCTGTTTTTTCAGGTTCTGACATGTGGAAACCATTATACTCGTAGACGTGACAAATGCCGATTTCTTTCCAAGAATTCAGGGTCTCTTCATAAAATGACACTTTGGGCAAGCGTCAAGTCAGAGTTCTGATACGGCCAATCAGCTCGGGCAGTTTTTCCACCAAAAAGTGGTTTTTATTCTCAAAAGTCACCAATTCGGAGGAAGGTAGTGCTTTTTGGAACTGGAGCGCGTGCTCATAAGGCACAACGTGGTCGTCTTTGGAATGGAATATGATTATTTTCGGCACTTTCTCCCCCACCACGGCAGTCCGACCGGTCTCGAAAACGAAATCACCGCCGTCTTCAGCGTCAAAAGTCACGCTCTCAAAAGGCGCGGCAATGAGAAAAAGGGCCTTGATGCGAACCGGCATATCATTTTCTATCAAATACTTAACCAAAAACATACCGCCTTGCGACCAGCCGATTAAAATCACGTCGTCGCGAAGAAATTCAAAGTGTCTTTCGAACCAGATTTTCCATTCCCCATACTTGGAGTTGTATTTATTCGGCATCGTTGGTGAAAACACTTCAAAGTTATCGCCCAAATCTTCAGCCAAAGAATCCGCCCAACGCTTTGGTCTCTCCCCGTGCGGTTCTATCGGCGCGGTTCTTAAATGCTCAAGAAAATTGCTGTATTTGCTCCAAGCAGACCCGCCGTGAATGTAGAAAACTTGTTGTTTCATAACCAATTGTTTCGTTTCAGTACCCACACCGCCAGCAACACCAACGTAGTCACAAACACGACAACCAGCCAAAAAGCGTATGGGTGCGACTCAAGCGGCAAGGCGACATTCATGCCGTAGAAGGAAGCCACCACCATGGGAATGGTCAGCAGTACGGTGATTACTGTAAGCACTCGTATAGCGGCATTAAGATGGTTCGTCAGAATGGCTTCGGAGGCACTGCGCACATTTTGGATAGTTTTAAGGACCGAGCGCGCCGACTCGGCCATCTGGTTGTTGGCGATCATTAAATCTTCCATCAGCGCAATATCTTCCTTGTATAATTGAATATAATTGCCGGTAACAATTTTTTGAAGAGCGCCATTTGTCGGAATCACGGCGGCTACCAGATCATTCAGTTCATGCTCATAATTAACAAGGCGCACAATT
Source organism: uncultured Candidatus Saccharibacteria bacterium (assembly GCA_964480015.1). GTDB lineage: Bacteria > Patescibacteriota > Minisyncoccia > Phycocordibacterales > UBA918 > OLB19. The sequence continues at coordinate 8,988 of CAYZRD010000010.1, read as the reverse complement.
TCCCGGTTGCCGATATTGCGCAACCGCGCTCTGTCTCGATGTACCGACCGGCGCAATTGCACCAGCTTGTGCTCAAAAGATTTGGTAAGCATGGTCATCATTTGGATAAAAAATTTGGCTTTTTGCGTGGTATGAACTTCCACGCTGCCGTTTATAAAAGGCTTAAACTGCGGCACTTCCTTCTGCGCCACAGTGAGCACGAATGATTCTCCAATAACAATTAGGAGCGGCGCGGTGTCAACGTCTTCTTCTTTCTGATCAAAGGGATAACGAGTAAAAAAATAACTTGCTCCCCCGCTCCGTTCCATCCTTGGTACCTCAAAAAAATCCTTAATATCATTGACTATATTTTCATCCAAGGAATACTCTTTCACTAACAGGGCCAGTTCCTCTTCAGTCGGGGCTACGGTATGCGTCCAAACTCCGGCCCTGACCGTGTCCAGGATTTTAAGTTCGGCGTCTTTGAGTGTCCTAAAATAATGAATGATCATGCTGACTTTAAGTATTTTTTAACTTTAAACATTTCCAACATCTTCAATGATGCCGATCGACGCGTGGCCTCTGGAGCGCTTGGCCACCGACGACGTTTTGTCTACCCAATTCGCTCCATCCTTGCAACCGCCGCTCTAACCGGCTATCAAAATCTTTCCGTCGGGCAGTCTGATTAAATTTGGCCTCCACAAATAATTTCATGACCGCATTGTAACAAATAGCGATGTGTCAACCCAAATGCATTAATGTAAAGCCCTCCAGTGCGGTAAAAATAAAACAATTCGGTCGCAAAGATGGCCGATTTGTGAAGGTAACGTAACGCAAAAGCTATTTATTTATGCCGCATTCGGCAGCAAATAACTCCTCGAGAGTGCCATAGCGCACAACACTCTCGTGTTCCACGGCAGTGAGCGAGTCTTCGATCGGGCCAACATAGAATAGTTTCTTACCAAGCGCGAACGCAATAGCAAACTCCGCTATTGCTCCTCTCTGAATTTCTCCCGGCTCCGAGTAGAATACGAGAGCATCCGAGCTTTGAATGTCTTTAAGAATGGCGTTCCAGTGACTGGTCTGGTCACGAAGACGGCCTTGGCCGTATTTCTCCAGCCAGCTACTAGTCACTTCTACCCCACGCGCTTTCCAGGCGAGCCATAGCGGGCGTGTTTGCTTTTGGATGCGCAGTAAATTTTCATGTCGCCACCGTACAAAAGGACTTGGTTGGTAACCACATAACACGTACAAAATTATTTGGCACTATGACAATACAACTAGCAATTTGTGCATCTGAATGTTATTCACATTTTGGGACTCTTGAATTTGGTTCGAAAATGTATAATTGGTGTAATGAAGCAGTGCAGATATTGCCATAAGCAATACCCGGAATCTGACTTCGGTGTTGCCAAAACTACACCCGATAAGATTTATCGAAGACGTAAGTGCCGGTATTGCTACAGAAAAACAAAAAGTGCACTTAGGGATCGCAAGCGCGGTTGGATAGATGAGTACAAAGGAAACTTGGGTTGTGAGAAGTGCGGCATTAAAGATTTTAGAGTTCTTGACTTCCATCACAGGAGTGAGAAAGACAAAGAGTTTAGTATAGCCGACTTTTACTATTACCAGTTCAGCCTAGACAAGATCAAGGAAGAAATAGCCAAATGCGAGGTCGTTTGCGCTAATTGTTACAGGATTTTGCACTACGAGAATAAAAAAAATGCATTGTAGCTTTGGTTTTATGTGCTATTCTTTGCAAGCGTTTATATACGGGGCATAGCATAATGGTAGTGTACTCGCTTTGGGAGCGAGCGGCCTGAGTTCGATTCTCAGTGCCCCGACAAATATGAAAAGGCGACTTCGGTCGCCTTTTCATATTTGTCGGGGCAAGCAAACAAACAGTTTTGCTTGCGTCTGGAATCGAACAGCGGAGCGCTACAGTCAGCTCACTCGTAGAGCTTACTGTCGCGAGCTGCGTCCAGCGTTCTTATGAGCGCAGCGAATTAAAAAAAGCGGGACGATTCTCATGCCCCATTCTTTCATATAAAGGACAAAGTGTCCTTTATAAAGGACAACGTCCTAAACCGTAATGTTTTCAATGTATTTTACGACTGCGTGCTTTTCACGTGGAACTAGACGCACGGCAATTACGTCGATCTGCCAGTCGCCTAGATAGTTATGGTCTGCTAGCCAAGTTTCGACGGCTTTGTGTATTTGGTGAAGTTTAAATTCGTGAACCATTTCCTCCGGCCGCCAAGCGCCACCTGCCCGTCCTCCAAGATTAGGGCTTGTTACACGTGTAACCTCTCTGCCCAAATCCTCTTTTGTTTCGTGTGAAACTGTCTTTACCTCGATAAAATGGACCTTCTGGTCCGTTCCACGTGCAACAATGTCCAATTCACCCCATTTGCGCCAGTAATTGCGCTGAATTATCAAAAAGCCCTTGTTTTTCAAAAATTTGCAGGCAATACTTTCACCCAAATCCCCTATTTCCTTGGTTCTTTTCTTATCTACCACAGTTTGAATATTTTAACCCATCACGTATCCCATGAAACTTTCATATACCATAGCTATATGTTTCACGTGGAACATATGGTAGGGAAGGGGGTTGTATTAAAAGGCCAAAAGGACACGTAAGTTGGCTATATTTTAGAGTTTTTCCACAAAAAATCATTGTCCTTTATCCACCTGTCCACCTATTTATCCCCCTTTGTGACTTGCTACTTTGACCTAAAAGTCCTGGCTTTTAACTGGGGATAAAGGTTATACGTGGAACGCTTGTGTGGCCAGGGAGAATCGGGGTCAAGTTTCTAGGCAAAATTATTCGCTTTGCTCCAATTTTACTAAAAACTTTTTCCCCGGACTCGCCGACAAGCTCCCGCTACGCTCGTCTTATATACCTATACCGGCTCCGTCTTTCGATTCTCCACGAAACAAGCCCACAGCTTGTTTCTCTACTCTGCACAGCCAGCAGAAAAGCCACCCGTTAGGATGGCTTTTCTGCTGGCTGTGCGGGTAGGGAGAATCGAACTCCCATCTTTTGATTGGCAACCAAACGTTCTACCATTGAACCATACCCGCAATTTCTTTGGTCACCCATTTAATACCATTTTGGGTAGATGGTCAATCCAGAAAAGTATTTTCCTCTTTAAATATGTATTTGATACCACAAGAGAACATATGCCATTTTCAACCCGTCGAGTTTTATGTCGGCTGGGTAGGACCATTGTTTTATGGTACCTGGTAATGCCTGTGTTTTTAATCCAGAAATTCTTGCAGTCCGCTTCATCAAGGTCTGAATAAATATATAAGGCGCCGCGTATTTTGGATTCGGGCACACTGCAAATTTCCAGCAGAAACTGTTTGAAAATTTTTATCATGTATGGATCAGTGTTAATTATTCTGACCTGTCCATTTACGACCTTGTCGCCCTCGCCCCAATACGTGGCAACGGCCATTGTAAAAAGCGGATTGTGAACGTGATGACCCATTTCTTCCATCGCCTCTTCCTCGGCTCTTTCGTATAGTGCCCTTAGGCTGGCGCCACGAACTTTATTTAACTCTTCAAGTCTAATTTTACTGACATCATAAACCTCTTGTGACAAGTGTTTCTTAATAGCTTCCGAAAAATCAAAGCCCTTGAACCAGTTAGTTAAAGTGCTTTTAGACATACCCAGCTCAGCACAAATCGCTTTGTAGCTTTTGCCTTGCTTTCTTAATGAAAAGGCAATTTCTTTATCTGTCCTCATCACACCTAGTGTAGCATTGGTTAGCGATTCAAATTTTAGCTATTCACACTTTTAAAAGACCTAAACCTCTTCAAATGCGTCGCGCAATTCTTCTTTTCTACCACCGTCACGTAGCGCTTTGACGACTTTTTTACTTGTGTCATACATGACCGGCAACTCCAAATAGTCTATGCCTATAGCCACAAAGGCAAGCCAAAAGGGGAGTATGGTACCTTCGTTATTGAAAGACGTTTCTACGAACTCATCGGTTATCCAAAAAATGTGCAACCATTGCGAGTTGAGAAAAACCAAGTAAAGAAAGGATTTTCCGTCCCATCCTTTCCGCAATTCATTGATGTAAATCAGCGAAACTGACAACAAAGCCGGGATTTCCGTGTAGTCCACTAAAACAATGATGGTCTCCCACAAACCTTTAAGCGAAAAAAGGGGAGAGCCGAGAACGTCACCGGCCACCACTTCGCCGCCAAGCCAGAACAAATGGATTATCTGGAGTAGGAATAAAACGAAAGCAATCGTGATGTTGAGCGTGTAAGTACGCTCATACCAAGACCAAAAACTGCTCAAAACTTTGTTTAGCATATGAAAACTAATTATACAGATTTTGCGGCAATTTTATTTTGCGGGGTCAAGTTTCTAATTCGCTGACGCTCATAAGAACTTTCTCCCCGGACTCGTCTGTTTCTTGCGCCGATTTTAGCGCAAGAAACATGACTCCGTCTCGCGCAAAGGCACGAAAGCAAAGCAGTTTGCTTTCTAAAACAAAAACGCCTTTGTGAAGCGTTATTGTTTTACCTTTGCGCGCCCGGCAGGACTCGAACCCACAATAACTGATCCGAAGTCAGTTGTGATATCCATTTCACTACGGGCGCAAATGTGTGGCCATTATCATACGTCACCGAAGCGAAAACGCAATCATTATCTGCTAAGATTGTGATGATGATTACTCATGCGGATATTCCAAAAGAAGTGCTGCAGGTGGCCGACACGCTTGAGAGCGCGGGCTTTGAGGCGTATCTGGTTGGCGGTTGCGTACGCGATTTGCTACTTGGCAAAACCCCGAAGGACTGGGACGTGACGACGAACGCGGTGCCTGATGAAATAGAAAAATTGTTCCCGGAAACCTACTGCAACAATGACTATGGCACGGTCGGGGTAGTCAATGAAACTGAAGACGAACGGTTGAAGGTCGTCGAGGTGACGCCGTACCGCAAAGAAAGCGAATATTCTGACGCTAGGAGGCCGGATAAGGTGGAATTCGGGGTAACGCTCGAAGAGGATCTAAAACGCCGCGATTTTACCGTGAACGCCTTTGCTTTTAGACCTAAGGGCGAGAAACTGGTTGACCTTTTCGACGGAGAGGAGGACCTGCGCAAAAAGCGACTGAAAGCGGTAGGAAACCCCGATGAACGATTTTCGGAAGATGCACTTCGCATGATGAGAGCGGTGCGGCTAGCTAGCGAACTTGACTTTGTTATCGAGGCCGAGACCATGACGTCTATAGCGAAAAACGCCATCTTGCTCAACAAAATTTCCAAAGAACGCATAAGAGATGAGTTTTTGCGTATCATTGATTCCAATAATCCGATGCAAGGGGTGGCGCTTTTGGAGCGATTGGGACTGCTTCTTCAGTTCCTGCCGGAACTAAAAGACGCAAAAGGCTGTGAACAGGGAGGAATTCATGCCTACGATGTATTCGAACATTTGCTACGCTCTCTCCAAGCGGCGGCGGATAAGGGTTACTCGACTGAAATGCGTTTAGCGGCTCTTTTCCATGATATTGGCAAGCCGGCTACGAGGCGAGCGGGAAAAAAGAAAGAATACACTTTCTATGGACACGAAGTGGCGGGCGCCAAAATGACAAAGGTAATCATGGAACGTCTAAAAATGCCAAAAGACGTGGCCACAAAGGTGGAGATGCTGGTCCGTTGGCATATGTTTTTCGCCGATCCGGACCAGATCACGCTTTCAGCTGTGCGCCGGACCATTGCGAGGGTGGGGCAGGAAAATATTGAGGATTTGCTTAATCTTCGGGTCTGCGACCGGGTAGGTACCGGGAGACCCAAAGAGCAACCTTTCAGATTTCGCAAATACAAAGCGATGGTGGACCAGGCCTTGCGCGATCCAATATCGGTCAAGATGCTGAAGACCAACGGCGGCAGGATTATGGAACAAACTGGGGAAAAACCGGGGAAAAAGCTAGGATTCATACTGCACGCACTTCTCGAAGAGGTGCTGGAAGACCCTTCCAAAAATACCGAAGAATATCTGGATGAAAGAGTAAAAACGTTGATAAATATGGATGAAATGGAGCTAGAGAGGCTTGCCGAGCAAGGGAAAGAGCGACAGAAGGCCGAGGAGGAAGCGGCCATAAAGGACATCGAGCGTTTTCATCGAGTAAGCTAAACACTTCGAGGTTGAACTTTGAAGTGTCGAGTACCGAGGTCGCCCACATCTCCGCGTTTTCCGGCGTGGTTTCTGCGGGCTTCAGCGCTTTTTCTGCCGAATGGCAGAAAAAGACAAAAAATAAGGCCTGAAGAATTTGGAAGGCAAACACTTTTGTCTGCCAAATTCTTCAGGCCTTGTTGGTGGTGAGCCCCACGATAACGGAGGCTTTATAGCCTCAGGTGGAGTCCATTTACGGGGCTAAGCCGACGGACGATCCTACGCGGTCGAGGCTCTACGTTGTTGAACTCACTGTAGGAGTTTTTAACCGGAACGTGCGAGCCGTAGGGAAGGGGCAAAGGTTTTGCCTCCTCTCTGCGGCTCACGCGACCAGTAGTGAGTTCTTTTAGGTGGGAATGTTTTTGAACGTTGTTAGATTTTGGAGGTTTTCTAACATTTGTGGAACGAGCTCTTGAGGGTCCGCGCTTCAGTTTCAGCAATCATTGTCCTTTACAATGATGTCTGAAACTGAAGCTGGATGCCTGCCCTTTTTGGGCCTGACAGTATGTTATGTCCTTTATAAAATCTTGTAAAGGACAGAGACAGTGGATAACTGTGGACAACCGAAAATTTCTGTCCTTTATAAAGGACAGAAATTTTCGGTTGCGATTTTGTGCCTATAAATAAGCTCATTTTAGGGAGTACAAATGTCACCCTTGACGTTTATGAGAATCGTGTGATTTTGATTTGCACAAGTTTTAAAGAGCGATGTCGATGGACACAGGGCAGTGGTCAGAGCCCATCACGTCTTGATGTATAGATGCTTTTTTAAGTGTCGGTTTCAAATCCTTCGACACCATAATGTAGTCAATGCGCCAGCCGACGTTTCTTTCGCGCGCTCCGCCACGCTGACTCCACCAGGTGTACTGTTCGCCGTCTTTCCGAAACTCTCTGAAGCTGTCTAGAAAACCTTCTTTAAGCATCTCGTCGATTGCGGAACGTTCCTCTTTGGTAAAACCCTTTTTTCCCTCGTTCTCTTTCGGTCTCGCCAGATCCAGTTCTTTGTGTGCCACGTTTAAGTCGCCGGCGAAAATGACCGGTTTTTCGCTCTCAAGTCGTTTCATGTACTCCAAATAGGCCTTATCCCATTCTTGTCGAACAGGAAGACGGGTCAGGTCGTCCTTGGCGTTCGGGGTATAGACCGAGGAGACAAAGTAATTTTCAAATTCGAGCGTGGTTATCCGGCCTTCTTTGGTGGCGTCGCCGTATTTGTCGGTTAATTTGTACTTTTTTTTGATGTCTTCGGGTAGTCCAAAAATGGCTTCAATTGGCTCTATTTTAGTAAAAATGGCGGTGCCGGAATAGCCTTTTTTTTCGGCCGAGTGCCAATATTCCTCGTATTCCGGCAGATCTAACGGACATTCGCCCTCCATCGCTTTGGTTTCCTGAAGACAGAGTATGTCTGGCTGATGTTCTTTGATAAACGGCAAAAACAGCCCCTTTTTATGCACCGCTCTAATGCCATTGACGTTCCAGGAGTAGATTTTCACTACAAGAGTATACCTCGACACCTATTTTTTTGTCTCATCTATTTTGCCGCAATCTAACCCTCTGGATTGAACGCAGTTGCCTCGGGATCAATTGGGGATTAAAAACTGTCTGTAAAACAACAAAAATATAGTGGCGGCTATATCAAAAGCGTTTTAAAGTTATGAAATTTGGAGTGGGGCCCAAGGATTTCATAAACCGTTCGTGGCCGACGCGTTGATGGGCGACAGGCAAGGAGTGCAGATTGCCGGACTCATGCATACTTACGCAGTCGAGGTCGTAACCGGTCAGGATATTGTAGTGCGGTTTGAAGGTGTCGGTCTCGTACTCATAAAGAATGTTGCAATCAAACCAGCCTATGACCACAGAGTCCTCTGTAACGTGGCCAAGTAATGACTCAAGGGTGAATGGGCCGATTTCATACAACCCCCTGGCTTCACATTCTTTGATGGCTTTTTCTAAATTAGGCAAGTTCGTCTCTTCAACAATGTGCTCGTTGTTCGCTCCATAGTAATGGCGGATGTATGAATCCGCGGGGACAGTAATGGGGTGTGTGCGGTGTATGGTCGGTTTAAGTTCCGGGTAAGTTTTCAGGGCGACGACCAACTCTTCGGGCCAGGTATTATAGTTCGAAATTTTACACGTGAGTTGTTCAAATTTTTCTCTAGTTGGAGCTTCGCTTTGCGGAAGCAGATACGAAATAGCAGCGACAAGAGCGACTTCTCCACAGGAGTAGCCGGTTGCGGTGTTGTCTGTAGGCGGAATGTTAAACCTGACAGCTTTTTCAAACATGATCACGAAGTATAGCAGAAATAAAGCTATGTGGAATGAATCGGAAGTTGTGTGCAATAACATTGGATATGGGCAAAATAAAAGTAGAACAAACTGGAGGGGCGGTGAGCCAGTCCGAGGGGCTGGCGCAAGACTCATTGTGTTTTTTTATGAGCATAGCGAAAAAAAATCCAATGAGTGGACAGCTTCTGTAAGAAGTTTTTCCTTTGGATGGCCGGGTGGCTATTCACCATTGGCTACCTGCACCTCTCTTTTTAGACCGGAGCTTTGGCTCTCATCATCTGGCCTTACTATTTAGGAGTTAGTCTGGCAGGTTAGGAAAAGGGCGGGCGGCAAAAAACCGGAGTAAAGCTCCGGTTTTTTGCCGCCTAGTTTTATAGACTAAGAGCGAGAGTAAGACTTCATCATCACCGCGACGTAAACGGCGCTAAGGCCAACTAGGCCGTACACCACGCGGGAGAGCATGGACATATCGCCAAAAAGCATGGCGACAAGGTCCAGGTCCATGAGGGCGATGAGCCCCCAGTTAAGACCG